>NZ_JAODZG010000054.1:0-22749 GCF_029835135.1 Stenotrophomonas sp. GD04145
CCCGGCGGACGGTGCGCATCGACCGGGCGCCTACGCGGCCGCAGCGTCGCGGCTGTGATCGAACCGGCCGTGGCGCAGGAAGTGCGCGGTCTGCCGTGCCGCATCGGGCGAAACCACCAGGCCGCTGTGGCTGGTACGCACCACGCAATGATCGGCCAGACCCGGCAGGCGGGTTTCCGCCAGCGCCACCGTGCCGTCGGAGGCATCGTCGATCGCGCCGAGCAGGCTGCCCAGCCCATGCGGCACCGAACCGGCGATCAGGCCGACCGCGGCCGTGCCCTGCCAGTCGGGCAGGCCGTCAAGCAGCAGTTCGCTGCTGCGGCCCAAGGCCAGGCCCCAGCCATGCTCGGACAGCGAACGCGCGGTACCGCTGCCGCGCAGCGGCGAGCCAAGGCAGACCACGCGCTGTACCTGCAGCTGCGGTTGCCGGCGCAGTGCCTCCAGCGCCAGCAGCCCGCCAAGGCTGTGGCCGACCAGCGACAGCGGTCCGGCATCGGCCAGACGCTCCAACAGCTGAGGGACCGCTACATCCGGGCCGCCGAACACGGAGGAATAGCCAAAGGTCTGCACCCGGAACCCGCGCGCGCGCAGGCGCCACGCCAGCGGCCCTACCCAGGCGCGGGCGTTCCAGATGCCATGGAGCAGCAGTACGGGGGGTGTCATGTGCAACAGCCTGGCGATCAGCGGGGCGAAAACGTGAGGTGATTGAACACAGGCCGGCAGAAAGCGGCGGTGAACGCGCTCAGGCCGTTCGCGGCGCGCGGCGCAGGATGAACTCCAGATCGTTGGTCTGGCCGACCGGGAACAGGTACTGCCCGGCCTTCTCGAAGCCGTAACGGGCGTAGAAGCGCTGTGCGCCGAAGTTCTCCGACCACACGCCCAGCCACAGTGTCCTCGGGCCGTCGCGCTCCAGCCACGCCAGCGCGGTTTCCAGCAGGCGGCTGCCCCAGCCACAACTCTGCTGCGACTTGACCAGGTACAGGCGCTTGAGCTCGCCATCCCCCGCTTTCACGTCCGGATGGGGCAGGCCACAGGGGCCGGCGGCGGCATGACCGACCGCCTCCCCTTCCCGCTCCAGCAACCACACGGCGTAATCCGGGTGAGCCAGGATCGTGCGCTGGCGCTCGACCGTGTAGGAGTCCTGCAGGAACGCCTGCAGGTCCTGCGGCGGATACAGGTGGCCGAAGGTCTCGGTGAACGTGCGTGCGGCCAGCGCCGACAAGGTCGGCGCGTCGTCCACGGTGGCGCGGCGGATCGAGTACATGCAGGAAGTTGACGTCAGCGCGAAGGGCGGGTCAAGCCTTTTCAGGCGATTCCGCGTCTTCGTCTTCCTCGTCCTCTTCCTCGTACTCCTCTTCGTCCTCGTCCTCTTCTTCGCCGTCCTCGTCCTCGTCGTACTCTTCTTCCTCTTCGTCGTCTTCGTAATCCTCGACGCCGAAGTCTTCACCGTCCCAGCGGCCTTCGCCGTCGGCGACGAAGGTCAGGGCCATCGCCGCCGGGTTGGTACCGACGCGGACCAGCCAACCACCGAACACGCGTGCCCGCTCGGTGACCAGGTTGGCCTCGGAGCCTTCATTGCCCAGCTTTTCCCACTCCAGCGAAAACGCAAACTCGGTCATTGCCTGGATCTCCTGATCAGTTTTTCTTGGGGCGAACCTGGATGTGCACTTCGGCCAGCTGCTCGTCGACGATCGGCGACGGCGCGTCGGTCATCAGATCCTGTGCACCGGTGGTCTTCGGGAACGGGATGACGTCGCGGATCGACTCGGTACCGGCCATCAGCGCGGCGATGCGGTCGATGCCGAATGCGATGCCGCCGTGCGGCGGCGCGCCGTAGTTCAGCGCATCGAGCAGGAAACCGAACTTCGCACGCGCTTCTTCGGCACCGATGCCGAGCAGCTCGAACACCGCGCTCTGCATGTCCGGGCGATGGATACGGATCGAGCCGCCGCCGATTTCATTGCCGTTGAGCACCATGTCGTAGCCGCGCGAGACCGCAGTACGGGCATTGGCGCGCAGGTCGGCGATATCGTCCACGGCCGGTGCGGTGAAGGGGTGATGCAGGGCGACATAGCGCTGCGCCTCGTCGTCCCATTCGAACATCGGGAAATCGGTGACCCACAACGGGCGCCAGCCATCGGCGACCAGCCCGAAGTCCTTGCCGGCCTTCAGGCGCAGTGCGCCCATGAAGTCGGAGACCTTGTTGTAGCCACCGGCACCGAAGAACACGATGTCACCCTTGCCGGCGCCGACGTGGGCAACCAGCGCGGCGAAGGCGTCTTCGCTGAAGAACTTCTGGATCGGCGAGCTGACCTCGCCGCTGTCGGCGATCTTGATGTACGCCAGGCCCTTGGCGCCGTACTTGGCGGCGTGCGCAGCGTACTCATCGATCTGCTTGCGGCTCAACGCTGCGCCACCGGGGATGCGCAGCGCGGCGACGCGGCCATCGGCGTCGTTGGCCGGGCCGGTGAACACCGGGAACTCACTGCCCTTGACCAGCTCGGCCACGTCCACCAGTTCCAGTGCGATGCGCAGGTCCGGCTTGTCCGACCCATAGCGGCGCATCGCTTCGGCCCAGGTCATGCGCGGGAAGCTGGCATCCAGGTCGACGTCCACCACTTCCTTGAAGATGGCGCGGATCATCTCTTCGACGAAATCCTGCACGTCGCGCTCGCGCACGAAGGCGAACTCCATGTCCAGCTGGGTGAATTCCAGCTGGCGGTCGGCACGCAGCGCTTCATCGCGGAAGCAGCGCGCGATCTGGTAGTAACGGTCGAAGCCGGCCACCATCAGGATCTGCTTGAACAGCTGCGGGCTTTGCGGCAGAGCGTAGAACTCGCCCGGATGCATGCGCGCCGGCACCAGGAAGTCGCGCGCGCCCTCCGGGGTGGCCTTGGTCAGGATCGGGGTTTCGATGTCCTGGAAGCCACGCGCATCCAGGTGACGGCGCAGCGCCTGCACCAGCTTGATGCGGGTGCGCTGCATGCGCTGCATTTCCGGGCGGCGCAGGTCCAGGTAGCGGTACTTCAGGCGGGTATCTTCGCCCGGATTCTCGTGAGCGTGGAACGGCAGCGGCGCCGCCTTGTTCAGCACGGTAATGGCCGTGGCGATCACTTCCACCCTGCCGGTCGCCATCTTGTCGTTCACCGCGTGGCGGGCACGCACCACGCCTTCCACCTGCAGCACATCCTCGTAGCCCAGGCTGGCCGCGACCGCGAACACTTCGGCGTTGTCGACCTCGACCGTCACCTGCACGATGCCTTCATGATCGCGCAGATCGATGAAGCAGACGCCGCCCTGGTTACGGGCCACGTCGGTCCAGCCGGCGAGGGTGACAGTCTGGCCAATCAGGGTCTCGTCGACCAGGCCGCAGAAGTGGGTACGCATGGGGGAAAGCTCCGCTGGAGAACGCCGGCACCCGATGGGGCCGGAAAGCCCCGTATTCTGCGGCCGAGGCCCCGGCCGGGGCAAATGCGGGGCAGTCACACGGGCTTTATCCGTTCCGTCCTTATAGTCGCGCACCACACACCGTATGGGGATTCGCCATGAAAACGCTGTCCCTGGCCAGCCTGGCCGTCACCCTCAGCCTGGGCGCCCTCGCCGGGCTCACCCTCTCCCCCGCCCCCGCCGCCGCGCAGAACGGCGTCATCCGCTGCGAAAGCCAGAACAACCGCGAACGGGTCTGCGCTACCGGCTGGCGCAGCGCGCAGCTGGTACGCCAGCTGTCCGGCTCGGCCTGCCAGGAAGGCCGTACCTGGGGCAGCCGCAACGGCAGCATCTGGGTCAACAACGGCTGCCGTGCCGAATTCGTCGAGGGTCGCGGCGGTTGGGGCGGTGGCAATGGCGGCTGGGGGGGCAACAACGGCGACACCATCCGCTGCGAAAGCCAGAACAACCGTGAACGCAGCTGTCCGGTCGGATGGCGCAATGCCCGCCTGGTCCGCCAGTTGTCCGGCAGTCCCTGCCAGGAAGGCCGCACCTGGGGCGTGCGCAATGGCGCGGTGTGGGTCAGCAATGGCTGCCGCGCCGAGTTCGCTGAAGCCCGCGGTGGCTGGGGCGGCGGCAACGGCGGCTGGGGCGGCGGCGGCAACAGCAATTACTCCATCACCTGCAGCAGCAACAACAACCGCGTCCAGAACTGTGACTGGGACGAGCGTCAGGGCCGGCCGGTGCTGCAGCAGCAGTTGTCGGGCAGCGCCTGTCAGGAGGGCCGCAGCTGGGGCTATTCGCGGGGCCAGGTCTGGGTGAGCAACGGCTGCCGGGCCCGCTTCGGCACGCGCTGAGCGAACGAACCTGCGGGCGTGCGGCGGCATCGCCGCCGCCGCGCTCGCCGGGGATGGCCCGGCGCTGCCAGGCGCGATTCGAGCGCTACGGTGCGGTTGCCGGCGGGGCCTCGTCGCCCCACGGTGCCGGCGGCAACGCCACCGGCTTGCTCAGGTCGAACTGCACGCGGAAGCGGCGGCCTTCGGGACGGGTCAGCTCGTAGACGAAGCGCTGGTCCGGCTCGATCTCCATCGCCCACACGTTGTGGGTAGACGCCAGCATGTCGGCGCGGCGGAACATGGCCACCGAATCGGCATCGGCCGGGAACTGCTGGCGTTCGGCGGTACCCGGCGGACGGCTGTCGCCGCCATACAGGGTGATCGCATCAGGGCTGCCGTCGGCATGCCGGTGATCGTGCTTGAGCCGCAGCCCGCTTTCGGTGCGGGTCAGGACCCAGGTCCGCGAATGATCATCGCCGACATGGAAGGGGATGCGCAGCTCATGCCCGGGATCGGCACAGCCCCGCACGTGCATGACCAGCCGCTGCCCGGCGAAGGGGTCCTTGCCGGTCGGTGCCGGCGTGTCCTCCACCACTTTGCCCTCGTACGCCTGGCCGCAGTGAGCGGCGATCGCAGCCATGAAGGCGTCGGCCGGGGCCGTCGCCACGTCGTGGGCGACCGTATGCGAGGGCTGTGAGCAGGCTGCGAGCGTGAGCAGGGCGGCAGAAGCAGTGACGAGGGCAGGCAGTTTCATGCCCCAACCCTAACGACCATGGCCGGCCTGCGCAAACCACTCACCCGTTCAACGCCCCGTGTCCACGCCCTCCGCCAGGGTCTCGGTTGCCGCCACGGGTGCGGCCTCGCCCGCCCCGTCCGGCTCCTGCTCGACTGGGTCGACATCGAAGGGCGTGCGGAACACCAGCGAGGGCAGCAGGGTGGTCAGCGCCGCGTACAGCAGCAATGCGCCGAACAGCACCGCCGGAATCTGGAACCGCTCACGCATGATCGCGGCCAGGACCAGGGTGAAGATCAACGTCGGCGCCAGCGCCAGCGACACGCGCAGGCTGCTGCGGAAACTCTCACCGAACATCAGCCGGCGTTGCAGCCAGACCACGCCGATACGCAGCGGCAGCACCACCAGGGTGATCACGATGCCCAGTCCCAGCGCTTCAAAGCTCAATGCCTCGGCCGGAACCTTGGTGCCGGCATTGAAGAAGTAGAACGGCACGAAGAACGATGCGAACAGCCGCAGTGCATGCAGGTTCTCGTGCGAGGCCAGCAGCGGCATGCGCTGGTGCAGCAGCCGTGCGACCAGGCCTGCGATGAAGGCGCCCACCAGGTAATACACCCCCAGCAGGTAGGTGATGTAGGCAGCGACCATGCCGACCATGACCAGCAGCGAAAACTCCGAACCGGGCGCGTGCGGCGCCACCCAGCGACCCAGCGCGATGAACAGCAGCGGCAGGCCGACCATCATCGCCAGCAGGGCCAGGCTGGACAGGGCCATGTGACCCGGATCGCCGGCCTGCAGCACGATGAACAGTGCCGCCAGCGCCAGCAGCTCACCGGCGATGGCCTTGCTGGTCACCCAGAACCGCTCGTCCTCGCTCAGACCCAGCCGCGACAGCGAATCCATGATGAAACCCGTGGAGGGCGTCAGCAGTGCCAGGGCCAGCAGGCCCGCGGCCTGCCACGGCAGGCCGGCGTAGCGCCAGGCCAGCCAGCCGACGCCGAACAGGGTGGCGCTGCGCACCACAAGATGCGCCAGCAGGGGCCACATGCCACGGCGCAACGCCTGCAGATCGACCTCCAGACCTGCGAACAGGAACAGGGACGAGATGCCGAGCGTGGCCAGCAGCCCGATCACCGCGTCGTGCGCCTGGTCCCCGAGCCAGAGCATGCCGATGATCCCGAACAGCAGGCAGGTGAGCGGTGCGGGCAGGCTGAAGCGCTGCAGCGCGCGCGGGATCACCAGCAGCGCGAAGATCAGCAGCAGGTAGATCAACTCATGACTCATGGGGGACTTCCGTGTGGTTTCGAACGCGCGCAGGATGCGCGCGCACGACCCTCGGAGCAAGCCCGGCCCGGAGACGGGCGGGCGTCAGCCGATCAGCCTGTCCGCGATGCGTCCAACCTGCGCCAGCACGCTGGCGCGTTGATCGTTGCTGATGTCCGCAGCCTGCAGGTAGGCCGTAATCACCCAGGGTGCCCCTCCCCCCATGGGCCACAACACGGCGGTGTCATTGCGTGCATCCTCGCCATTGCTGCCGGTCTTGTCGCCCACCCGCCAGCGCGCGCCCAGCCCTGCGCGCAGGCACGCATCGCCGGTTTCGTTGTCGATCAGCCAGTCGGCCAGTTGCTGGCGCGCGCCCGGCGCCAGCGCATCGCCCAGCACCAGCCGCTGCAGGGTCGCGGCCATCGCCGCCGGCGTGGTGGTGTCACGTGGATCACCCTCGGCGAAGCTGTTCAGTTCCGGCTCGAGACGATCGCTGCGGGTCACGCTGTCGCCCTGAGCGCGCAGGAAGGCCGTCACGGCGGGCGGCCCCCCCACCACGTCGAACAACAGATTGGCCGCCGTGTTGTCGCTGGTGATGATCGTTGCCCGGCACAGGTCGCGTACGGTCAGATCCTTGCCGGCGTGGCGGCGCGCCACCGGCGCATGCGAAAGCAGGTCGGCCTCGCGCACCGGCACGCGCCTGTCCAGCAGCCCGGGCACGCGCCGTGACTGGTCCAGCACCGTGGCCGCCAGCACCGTCTTGAACGTGCTGCACAGCGGGAACCGCTCATCCTGGCGATGGCCGATGCGGCGACCGCTGGCGGTATCCAGCACGGTCACGCCAAGCCGGCCCGCGCAGGCCTTTTCCAGGGCGGCAAAGTCCGTGGCGGCGGCGATCGCGCCGGCCGCCGCCGACGTGCCAACGCCCCTGCCGGCAGCACGGGCGATCAGCGGCAGAGCCAGTGAAGTCACCACTGCTGAAGTACTGAACTGAAGGAATCGTCGACGGGGCAACATGCAGGACCTCCGGGAAGTGAACCCGATTATCGAAAGCCCCTGCCGCGCCTGACCAGCGCGTTTTTTCAGCACGTGCCATCAATTTCATTCATGCCTAAGAAGGGCATTCAACGGAGATTCCACGAACCATCCGGATCCCGCTACGATCAGTCATCATTTCAGCTCACGGCTTTCCGATGCTGCATCCGACTCTGCCGCTCAACGCCCTGCGCGCCTTCGAAGCAGCGGCCCGCCACCAGAACTTCACCCGCGCCGCGCTTGAGCTGTGCGTCAGCCAGGCCGCGTTGAGCCATCAGATCCGGGGGCTGGAGGACCGGCTGGGGATCCGCCTGTTCCATCGCCTGCCTCGCGGCGTCGCCCTCACCGATGAAGGCGCCGCGCTGTTCCCGGTGCTCAACGAAGCGTTCGAGCGCATCTCGGCCAGCATCGCGCGCTACACGGGGGGAGCGGCCCGCGAAGTGCTGACGCTGGGCGTGGTGGGTACCTTCGCCACCGGCTGGCTGCTGCCACGCCTGGCCGCGTTCGAGGCCACGCATCCGGATATCGAGCTTCGCGTGCAGACGCACAACAACCGCATCGATCTTGCCGGCGAAGGCCTGGACCTGGCCATCCGCTTCGGTGAGGGCGACTGGCAGGGGCAGGCCTGCACGGCGATCCTGGATGCGCCGTTCGCACCGCTGTGCGCCCCCGCCCTGGCACGCCGGCTGAAACAGCCGCGTGATCTGGGCACGCTGCCGCTGCTGCGCTCCTATCGCAATGACGAATGGCCGCGCTGGCTGCAGGCGGCCGGGGTCAGCGGCGTGGAGGCGCGCGGGCCGGTATTCGATTCGTCGCTGACCTTGGCCATGGCCGCTGCCGGAGGGGCCGGCGTGGCCCTGCTGCCGCTGCGCATGTTCGAACAGGAACTGGCGGAAGGACGGCTGCTGCAGCCGTTCGCCACGACGCTGGAACTGGGCCGCTACTGGCTGACGAGGCTGCGCTCACGCGCCGAGCGTGAGCCTGCACGACGCTTCCGGGAATGGTTGCAGGCGCAGGGCTGACGCGCGCGAGCGGTAGCGCCGGGCCATGCCCGGCGAGCGCAGTGCATCGGGAACACCACCGGGCATGGCCCGGCGCCCTCCATCAGGACTCCAGCAGCTCCATCCAGGCAGCTTCAGCCTTTTCCAGCTGCGCAGCGGCCGTTTCGCGATCACGGCCCAGCACGGCCATGCGGGTGCTGTCGGCATAGTTGGCCGGGTCCGCCAGTTGACGGTCCAGTTCAGCCAGGCCGGCTTCCAGCTCGGCCACCTTGGCTTCCGCCGCGGCCAGCTTGTGCGGATTCACCGGCTTCTTCTGCACGACCTGCGCAACCGGTGCGGTCTTGACCACCACCGGCTCTTCCACCTGCTCCATGCGCGCCTTGGTGCCCTGCGCCTGCGGACGGGTGCGCAGCCACGCAGCGTAGGCGTCGAGATCTCCGTCGAACGGCTCGACCACGCCATCGGCCACGCGCCAGTAGGTATCGCAGACCAGGCCGATCAGGTGGCGATCATGGGAGACCATCACGATCGCGCCTTCGAAGGTTGCCAGCGCTTCGGCCAGCGCCTCGCGCATTTCCAGGTCCAGGTGGTTGGTCGGTTCGTCCAGCAGCAGCACGTTCGGCTGCTGCCAGGCGATCAGCGCCAGCGCCAGGCGCGCACGCTCACCACCGGAGAAGCCATCGACCGGCTCGAATGCACGATCACCCGGGAAATTCCACTTGCCGAGAAAATCGCGGAACGACTGGTTCGGCGCATCCGGCGCGATCTCGCGGAAATGCTCCATCGGCGACTGGCCTTCGTGCAGCGACTCGACCGTGTGCTGTGCGAAGTAGCCGATCTTCAGGTCCGGATGGGCCATGCGCTCTCCGGCAATCGGTGCCAGCTCGCCCACCAGGGTCTTCACCAGGGTGGTCTTGCCGGCGCCGTTGGGGCCGAGCAGGCCGATACGCTGTCCCGCTTCCAGACCAAAGCCGACGTTGTACAGGATCACGGCGTCCTGGCCATAGCCCGCCTCGACATGATTCAGGCGGATCAGCGAGAACGGCAGTTTGGCGGGCGGTGCGAACTCGATACGGAACTCGCGCTCGGCACGCACGGCCTCGGTACCGGCCAGCTTGGCCAGACGCTTCATGCGGCTCTGCGCCTGCGCGGCCTTGCTGGCCTGCGCCTTGAAGCGGTCGATGAAGCTCTGCAGATGGGCCCGCTCGGCCTGTTCCTTCTCGTGCGCGATCTGCTGCTGGCGCAGCTGCTCGGCACGTTGGCGCTCGAAATCGGTGTAGCCGCCCGGGTACAGCTTGGCGCCACCCCCATGCAGGTGCAGGGTGTGGGTGGCAACGTTGTCGAGGAACTCGCGGTCATGCGAGATCAGCAGCAGCGTGCCGGGATACTTCAGCAGCCACTGTTCCAGCCAGTACACCGCATCCAGATCGAGGTGGTTGGTCGGTTCGTCGAGCAGCAGCAGGTCGCTGGGCATCATCAGCGCGCGGGCCAGGTTCAGGCGCACGCGCCAGCCACCGGAGAAGGAGGACACCGCGCGGTGGTGGGTCTCGGCCGGGAATCCGAGGCCGTGCAGCAGCTTGCCGGCACGTGCTTCGGCGTCATAGGCGCCCATCTCGGCCATCCGGGTATGGGCATTGGCCACCGCTTCCCAGTCTTCACGGGCGGTCGCATCGGCCTCTTCGGCCAGCACGGCGGCCACTTCCGTATCGCCACCGAGCACGAAGCTCAACGCCGGATCCGGCAGCGACGGGGTTTCCTGGGCCACGCTGGCAATGCGGACCTTGCCGGGCAGGTCGACGTCGCCCTTGTCGGCCTCCAGTTCGCCCTTCACCGCCGCGAACAGGCTGGACTTGCCGGCACCGTTGCGGCCGACCACGCCCACCCGGTAACCGGCATGCAGGGTCAGGTCGACGTTGGACAACAGCAGCCGCTCGCCGCGGCGCAAGGCGAAATTACGAAGCGAAATCATCGGGGGAGGGGTCCATATAACCGGATGGAATGTGCTGGTGAGCACTGTTCCTGCGACGCAATTCTAGCGTTAACGAATACTTGACGCGCCCCGGGATGCGCAGCGGCTGGCGTTTCCTCTCTCCCACGTCCTCACCGCACGTGTCCCGGGCCCCTCTCATGATGATGCCCATCGCGGCTAAATGGTTGCTGCTGCAACGTTTTTTCCGATGGCCGGCATTTGACAGGCACTGAATATCCCGTTAATTCCTATTTTGCGCACCGCAACAACCGTCGTCCGCTTCACCTCGTGATGTCGATACCGGTGCCGTCCCCGCCAACCGGAGTTCCGTCCCGATGACCCGCAAGACCAGCCTGATCGCCGCCGCCGTCGCTGTCGCACTCGGTGGCTCTCCGTTCCTCGCCGCCGCCCAGCAGAGCGGTACTGCCGCCAACACACTGGACACCGTGATCGTCACCGGTACCCGCGTGGCCGACCGCACGGTCGCCGAATCGCAGTCCCCGATCGACATCATCACCCCCGAGGTTCTGCAGTCCACCGGCACCAGCGAACTGGCCACCGCGCTGTCGCGTGCCCTGCCCTCTCTGAACTTCCCGCGCCCGGCCCTGACCGACGGCACCAGCGGCGTGCGACCGGCGCAGCTGCGTGGCCTGTCACCGGACCAGGTGCTGGTGCTGGTCAACGGCAAGCGCCGCCACACCTCCGCCATGATCAACGTCAACGGCAGCATCGGCCGCGGCTCGTCGGCGGTGGACATCAATGCGATTCCGATCGCCGCCATCGAGCGCGTTGAAGTGCTGCGCGATGGCGCTTCGGCGCAGTACGGCTCGGACGCCATCGCCGGCGTCATCAACATCGTGCTCAAGGGCAGCGGCAGCGGCGGCAGCCTGGCCGTCGACTACGGCCAGTATTCGGCCGGCGATGGCAACAAGTACCAGCTCTCCGGCGATACCGGCGTGGAGTTCGGCAGCGGCCGTGGCCGCCTGCACGTGGCCGGGCAGATCAGCCAGCAGGATGAAAGCAACCGCGCCGGTCCTTACCAGGGCAGCACACCGAACACCGGCAATTTCCCTGGCATCGGCGAGACGACCTTCGTGGTCGGCGATCCGCGCGTGGATGCGACCGCCGCCTCGGCCAACGCCAGCTTCGACTTCAGCGACCGCGTTACCGGCTACGCCAGCGCGTTGCTCAGCAACCGCGACATCACCTCGTTCGCGTTCTACCGCTCGCGCAACCACAGTGGGCAGGGCGCCCTGCTGGCCCAGGTCTACCCCAACGGCTTCGTGCCGCAGATCAACCAGTACTCCAAGGACCGCTCGCTGGTGGCCGGCGTCAAGGGCAACACCGACAGCGGCTGGACCTGGGACCTGAGCCTGAACCACGGCGAGAACACCCTGGATTTCCACACCCGCAACACCATCAACTACAGCCTGGGTACGGCCAGCCCGAGCTCGTTCTACGACGGCACGTTGAAGTACCAGCAGGACATCTTCAATGCCGACCTGACCAAGTCGCTGGACTGGGGCCTGGCCTATCCGGTGACGCTGTCCTTCGGTGGCGAGTACCGCAAGGAGAAGTGGGACCAGAACCCGGGCGAGCTGAACTCGTACACCGGCAGCGGCGCACAGGGCTTCGCCGGCTTCACCCCGACCAATGAAGTGCATACCGACCGCCACAACTATGCGGTCTACGCCGGCCTGGAAGCGGACCTGACCGAGAAGTTCTCCGCCGGCCTCACCGGGCGCTACGAAGACTATTCGGACTTCGGTGACCGCTTCTCCGGCAAACTATCGGCACGCTACGCGTTCACCGACAAGGTCGCGCTGCGGGCCACCGCGTCCAGTGGCTTCCGCGCGCCATCGCTGGGCCAGCAGGGCTACCAGGCGGTGACCAGCACCATCATCAACGGTGACTTCTTCGAACGCGGCACTTTCCCCACCACCAGCCCGGCCGCACAAGCGCTGGGCGCCTCGCCACTGAAGGCCGAGACCTCCACCAGCTACAGCCTGGGCCTGGTGCTGCAGCCGGTGGACCGCCTGTACGTGACCGTCGATGCATACCAGATCGACATCGACGATCGCATCGCGCTGTCCTCCAACATCACCACCACGCCGGCTGCCGCCGCGCTGCTGGGCGGGCTGGGCCTGCCGCAGGTGACGGCCTTCTCGTACTTCACCAATGCACTGGACACGCGCACGCGGGGCGTGGACTTCGTCTCCAGCTATACCGTGCCCTTCAGTGCCAGCAGTCTGGAGCTGACGGCGGCCTACAGCTACAACGAAACCGAAGTGAAGCGGGTGAACGGGTCTCCGTCGGTGTTCCCGACGCTGGGTATCTCGCAGTCGCTGATCGGCCGCGATGAGATCGGCCGCATCGAGGACAGCTATCCGCGCGACAAGGCGATCCTCAGCGGCACCTGGCGCTCGGATCATTGGGAGCTGGGCCTGGCGGCCACACGCTACGGCAAGTTCACCGTGCGCAATTCGGCCACCGCGCTGCGTGACCAGACCTACGGTGATGCCTGGGTAGTGGATGCCTCGGCCAGCTACAAGCCGAGCAGCAACTGGACCCTGACCGTCGGCGCGGACAATCTGCTGGACAAGTATCCGGACCGGACGGCGGACCTGCAGAACTCGACCTTCGGCATGCTGCCGTACAGCAACTACTCGCCGTTCGGCTTCAACGGCGCGTATGTGTACGGGCGTATCCGGTACACCTGGTAAGCGGCACCGGTAACGCCGGGCCACGCCCGGCGGCGCGGTGGGACCTGCATCCCTTCTGTTCCGGCAGAAGGGATCGGCCCTGTACTGCTCAAACCATCCGTTCCACCTGCCGGGTTTGCTGCATCTGGCCGCTTGGGTGAAAATCGGGACATCCCCCTCCCCGAACCCTGCGAGTGCCGATGCACCATGACACCGACCTGATCAACATCGTCGCCGTTGGCCTGGGGCTCGCCTTCATCTTCGGCGCGCTGGCCAACAAGCTGCGCTTGTCTCCCCTGGTCGGGTATCTGGTTGCTGGCATCTGCGTGGGGCCATTCACCCCGGGGTTCGTCGCCGACCAGGCGCTGGCCAACCAGCTGGCCGAACTGGGCGTGATGCTGCTGATGTTCGGCGTCGGCCTGCACTTCTCGCTGAAGGACCTGATGGCGGTCAAGGCCATCGCCATCCCGGGTGCCATCGGCCAGATCGCAGTGGCCACCCTGCTTGGCTGGGGCGTGGCGTGGTTGATGGGCTGGCCGACACTGCATGGGGTGATCTTCGGCTTCTCGCTGGCCACCGCCAGTACCGTGGTCCTGCTGCGGGCGATGGAAGAGCGCCGCCTGCTGGAGACCATGCGCGGCAAGATCGCAGTGGGCTGGCTGATCGTGGAGGATCTGGCCTGCGTACTGGCACTGGTGATGATGCCGGTGCTCGCCGGCGTGTTCGGCCCCGATGCGGCCAAGGAAACCCACACCGTCGGCAGCGTGCTGGCCGATCTGGGCTGGACGTTCGTGCAGCTTGGCCTGTTCGTGGCCGTGATGCTGGTGGTCGGTCGGCGGGTCATTCCCTGGATCCTTGAACGCATCGCCGGCACCGGCTCGCGCGAGCTGTTCACCCTGTCAGTGCTGGCGATCGCACTGGGCGTGGCCTTCGGTTCGGCCATGCTGTTCGGCGTGTCCTTCGCACTGGGCGCGTTCTTCGCCGGGATGCTGCTCAACGAATCGGAACTGAGCCACAAGGCGGCGCATGATTCGCTGCCGCTGCGCGATGCGTTCGCGGTGCTGTTCTTCGTTTCGGTGGGCATGCTGTTCGACCCCAACATCGTCGTGCAGCATCCGTGGCAGGTACTGGCCACGGTGCTGATCATCATGTTCGGCAAGTCCGCCGCCGCCTTCTTCATCGTGCGCGCGTTCGGCCACCCCAGCAGCACCGCGCTGACCATCTCGGCCAGCCTGGCGCAGATTGGTGAGTTCGCCTTCATCATCGCCGGCCTCGGTGTCTCGCTGCAGATCCTGCCGAAGGAAGGACAGTCGCTGGTGCTGGCCGGTGCACTGGTGTCGATCATGCTCAACCCGCTGGTGTTCGGCCTGCTCGACCGCTGGCAGGCGAAGCAGGAGCAGCTGCCGCAGGCGCCGGAACCGGAAGAAGCCACCGGGCCCTCGCGCGACCTGCATGACCACGCCATCGTGATCGGCTACGGCCGCGTCGGCAGCGAGCTGGCGCAGGTGCTGCGCGACCGCGGCGTACCGGTGCTGGTGATCGATGACAACAAGGACCATGTCGAGCGTGCACATGCCAGTGGCCTCGCGGCGATCCGTGGCAGCGCCGCGGCCGACCGGGTGCTGGCCGAGGCCCACCCGGAGCTCGCCAAGATCGCCGTCCTGGCCATTCCGCAGCCATTGGAAGCCGGCGAAGCGCTGGCCAAACTGCGCGCGATCAATCCCGAGCTGACCCTGCTGGCACGGGCACACAGCGATGCTGAAGTGAAGCACCTGCTGGAACATGGCGCCGATGGCACGGTGATGGCCGAGCGCGAGCTGGCCTATTCGCTGGCGGAGATGATCATGTCCACCCCGCCCTACCGGAATCTCGGCCAGCACAGCATTCCGGTGGTGTGAGGCAGGGCGGATGGCGTAGCGCCGGGCCATGCCCGGCGGCTGCCATGAAAAATCCCCGGTCGACCCGCATCGACCGGGGATAGGTAACACCAGTGCCACGCCTTGGAGAGGCAGCTCCACCGTAGCGCATCGCGGCGGCGGTGGTGATCGCCACTGGCGATGACGACCAAGCGCCTGGCTATCAGGCGCCGGCCAGCGCCTGCTGCAGGTCGGCCTGCAGGTCGCCGATGTGCTCGATGCCGATCGACAGCCGCACCGTGTCTTCGCTGACCCCGGCGCGGGCCAGTTCATCGGCATCCAGCTGGCGGTGGGTGGTGGATGCCGGATGGGTGGCCAGCGACTTGGCGTCACCCAGGTTGACCAGCCGCGTGAACAGCTTCAGTGCGTCCAGGAAGCGGGCACCGGCCTCACGTCCGCCAGGAAGGCCAAAGGTCAGCACGCCTGAGCCCTGCCCACGCAGGTAACGCTGTGCGCCCGCATGCTCAGGGTCATCCGGCAGGCCGGCATAGCGCACCCACGCCACCTTGGGATGCTGCTTCAGATACTGCGCCACGGCCAGCGCGTTGGCGTTGATCCGTTCCATGCGCAGGGCCAGGGTCTCGATGCCCTGCAGGATGAGGAACGCATTGAACGGCGACAGCGCCGCGCCGGTATTGCGCAGCGGCACCACCCGCGCACGGCCGATGTAGGCGGCCGGACCGAGGGCGTCGGTGTAGACCACACCGTGATAGCTCGGGTCCGGCTGGTTGAGACGGGCGAAGCGCTGTGGCTGCGCCGTCCAGTCGAAGCGGCCCGAATCGATGATCGCTCCCCCCAGACTGTTGCCATGGCCGCCGAGGTACTTGGTCAGCGAGTGCACCACGATATCCGCGCCATGCTCGAATGGGCGCAGCAGGAAAGGCGTGGCAACCGTGTTGTCGACAATCAAGGGCACGCCGGCGGCATGGGCGACTTCGGCAATCGCGGCGATGTCGGTGACATTCCCGCGTGGATTGCCGATCGACTCCACGAACACCGCCTTGGTACGGCTGTCGATGAGGGGAGCAAAGGCTGACGGATCGGCCGGATCGGCGAACCGCGCCTGGATGCCGTACTGCGGCAGCGTATGCGCCAGCAGATTGAGGCTGCCGCCATACAGCGCACTGGCGGCGACGATGTTGTCGCCTGCTTCGGCGATGGTCTGGATCGCATAGGTGATCGCAGCCTGCCCGGAGGCCAGCGCCAGCGCACCGATCCCGCCTTCCAGCGCGGCCAGACGTTGCTCCAGCACGTCGGTGGTGGGATTCATGATGCGGGTATAGATGTTGCCCTGCACCTTCAGATCGAACAGATCGGCGCCGTGCTGGGTGTCATCGAAGGCGTAGGCCACGGTCTGGTAGATGGGCACCGCCACTGCGCGCGTGGTCGGGTCGGGCCGGTAGCCGCCGTGCACGGCCAGGGTTTCCAGTTGCCACTGCGGATCACTCATCGCGTCAGGTTCCATCCGGGGAAACCTGCACGATAGGCGACCCCACCGCGCACGCTGAGAGCCGCTGGCGATGAGCCCGTAACCTGTGGTTATCAGGACCTGCCCGGCAGCCCGCAGGTTCCCGCCCCCATGGGCGGGAACCCGGCCGACATCAGGCCTTGGCGAACACCAGGTGACCGCCGTCGTTGCCGACCTCGATGGTGTCTCCGTTGGCGAAGGCGCCCGACAGGATCTTCTGTGCCAGCGGATTCTCCAGCTGCGACTGGATCGCGCGCTTCAGCGGGCGTGCGCCGTATACCGGATCGAAGCCCACATTGCCCAGCAGGTCGAACGCGGCATCGGACACCACCAGCTTCAGGCCACGCTCGGCCAGCCGCTTCTCCAGCCCGCGCATCTGGATGCGCGCGATCTGCTTGATCTGCTGCTTGTCCAGCGGGTGAAACACCACGATATCGTCGAGGCGGTTGATGAACTCCGGACGGAAGTGCGCCTGCACCACCCCCATCACCGCGGCCTTCATCTGCATGTAGGCCTCCGGGCTGTCGTCACCGCTCATGTCCTGGATCTGGTGCGAGCCCAGGTTCGAGGTCATCACGATGACGGTATTGCGGAAGTCCACCGTGCGGCCCTGGCCATCGGTCAGGCGGCCATCGTCCAGCACCTGCAGCAGGATGTTGAACACGTCCGGATGCGCCTTCTCGACCTCGTCGAGCAGGATCAGCGAGTACGGACGGCGACGCACGGCTTCGGTCAGGTAGCCTCCTTCCTCATAGCCGACGTAGCCCGGAGGTGCACCGATCAGGCGGGCGACGCTGTGCTTCTCCATGAACTCGCTCATGTCGATGCGGATCATCGCGTCGGCGCTGTCGAACAGGAATTCGGCCAGGGACTTGCACAGTTCGGTCTTGCCGACGCCGGTCGGGCCCAGGAACAGGAACGAGCCGGCAGGCCGGTTCGGGTCGGACAGGCCCGCGCGTGAGCGACGCACCGCGTCGGACACCACCCTGATCGCCTCTTCCTGGCCGACCACGCGGTTGTGCAGCACCTCTTCCATCCGCAACAGCTTGTCGCGCTCGCCTTCGAGCATCTTGTTCACCGGGATGCCGGTCCAGCGCGACACGACCTCGGCGATCTCCTCATCGGTCACCCGGTCCTGCACCAGCTTGAAGTCCTTGTGCTCGGCTTCCTGGGCAGCCGCCAGCTGCTTTTCCAGTTGGGGCAGCAGCCCATACTGGATCTCGCTCATCCTGGCGAAATCCTGCCGGCGCTGCGCGGCTTCCAGCTCCAGCTTGGCCTGCTCCACCTGCTCCTTGATCTTCGTTGCGCCCTGCAGCGCGGCCTTCTCCGACTTCCAGATTTCATTGAGGTCGGAGAATTCGCGCTCCAGCACCTCGATGTCATTCTCCAGATCGGCAAGGCGCTGCCGCGAGGCATCGTCCTTCTCCTTCTTCAGCATTTCGCGCTGGATCTTCAGCTGGATCACGCGCCGCTCCAGCCGATCCAGTTCCTCGGGCTTGGAGTCGATCTCCATGCGCAGGCGCGAGGCGGCCTCGTCCATCAGATCGATGGCCTTGTCCGGCAGCTGGCGGTCGGTGATGTAGCGGTTGGACAGCGTGGCCGCAGCAACGATCGCCGGGTCGGTGATCTCAACGCCGTGGTGCAGGGCGTACTTCTCCTTCAGCCCACGCAGGATGGCAATGGTGTCCTCCACCGAAGGCTCGCCCACGAATACCTTCTGGAAGCGGCGTTCCAGTGCGGCATCCTTCTCGATGTACTTGCGGTACTCGTCCAGCGTGGTGGCACCGATGCAGTGCAGCTCGCCGCGCGCCAGCGCCGGCTTCAGCATGTTGCCGGCGTCCATCGCACCGTCGGCCTTGCCGGCCCCGACCATGGTGTGCAGCTCATCGATGAACAGGATGATCTGCCCTTCGTTCTTGGCCAGGTCGTTCAATACGCCCTTCAGTCGCTCCTCGAATTCACCGCGGAACTTGGCGCCGGCGATCAACGCGCCCATGTCCAGTGACAGCACGCGCTTGCCGCGCAGGCCCTCGGGCACTTCGTCGTTGATGATGCGCTGGGCCAGCCCTTCCACGATCGCGGTCTTGCCCACGCCGGGTTCCCCGATCAGCACGGGGTTGTTCTTGGTCCGGCGCTGCAGTACCTGGATGGTGCGGCGGATTTCCTCGTCACGGCCGATCACCGGGTCCAGCTTGCCGCTCTCGGCGCGCGCGGTCAGGTCGATGGTGTACTTCTCCAGCGCCTGACGCTGCTCTTCGGCGTTCTCCGACTGCACGTTCTCGCCGCCGCGCAGCTTGTCGATCGCCGACTGCAGGCGCGCCTTGTCGGCACCGGCGGCGCGCAGCGCCATGCCGAGCGTGCCGCCATCCTCCAGCGCCGCCAGCACGAACCACTCGCTGGCGATGAAGGCATCGCCGTGCTGCTGGGCCAGCTTGTCGGTGTGGTTGAGCAGGCGGTTGAGATCATTGCCGATCGACAGGTTGCCGGCCTGCCCGGACACCTTCGGCAGCGCGTCCAGCGCCTCGTCCAGGCGCTCGCGCAGCACCGGTACATTGACACCGGCCTGCGCCAGCAGCGGGCGCGTGCTGCCGCCCTGCTGGTCCAGCAGTGCGCTGAACACGTGGACCGGTTCGATGATGCTGTTGTCGCGGCCCACGGCCAACGACTGCGCGTCCGCCAGCGCCTGCTGGAAACGCGAGGTGAGCTTGTCCATCCGCATTGCGAATCCTCATCGGTCGTCAGTGCCGGCCCGTGCCGGCGATGCTGGAAAGATGCGGTTGCACCACCCGGTTTCAAGGGCGGCTGCGACTGCACCCCGGGGCCAGTCAGCCTGGGGCCAGCATGCCGGAACGGGTGTGGTCGGCGCGTTGATCCGGATCAGTACGCATGGCGGGCCGCGCCCGCGATCGCTCAGCGCGCGATCGCGCTGCGGATCGCCCGGAGCTGCTGCTTGACCGCCCGCGATTGCGCCACATCCATGCGCAGCAGGGCCTTCTGGCCAATCGAGCGCGCCTGCAGATCCGGATCCACGAAGCGGTAGCGGCCCCGTTCATCGCGTTGAACGAGGGGCGCCTGCTGCGGCTCCGGGGTCTCCAGCAGATGGTCGATCACCGCCACCAGGCGATCATTGAAGTAGCCCTCCGGCCGCCCAAGATCGACATAGGCCTGCTGGATCAACGGGTAGAAGCGCTTGTACGCCGTAGCCGTTGCCGCCGCGTCCAGCGCGGTGAATGCCTGCACATAGGGCGCATAGCGCGCGGCGTTGCTGGCGGCGATGCGTTCCCCGCCCTCGCCCGGCTCGACCTGCAGGCTCCCCGGCAGAGGCCGCGCGGCCAATGCGGTCGGCGGAACACTGGGCTTGTCCAGATTGTCGACCTGGGTCACCAGGCGCTGGATCAGGTGATCGCGCAGCAGCAGGGTGAGCGGCCCCTCCCCCTGGAACAGCTGGCTCAATGCGCTCCAGGCCGCGATATCGCTGTCGGCCAGTTCCGGCAGCGCGGGATCGGCCGCGGCTTCGGTGTCCAGCGGATGCTGGATGGCGGGCGGCGCCGGTGCGGTTTCTGCGGCCGCCTTCGGTTGTGGCGGTGCGCCAGCACTGGCGGGGGGCGACTGCACCGGCACCGGGACACCGTCCGCCAGGCTCTTGAGCTGATCGCGGAACAGCCAACCGCCCGCGCCACCGATCACCACCACACCCAGCACCCAGGGCCATACCGCCTTTCCACTCTGCATGATGCAGTCCCTCGTTTTCCATCTGCATGGACAAGGTGTGACCCTCTCGATTCCCGAGGGTTCCCCGCGTGTTCCGCTGCCGTTGGGGTTGGCGCCGCACGCAGGGCACGCTCACGCCTGCTTTGCGCGCGCTGCGCGAGGCTGTGCATCTTGTCGTGGGGAGACCGTGTCATGCACTACGCGTTGTACTACTGGACCGGCATCCAGGGACGTGGCGAATTCGTACGATTGGCCTTGGAAGACGCTGGCGCCGACTACATCGACATGGCGCGGATACATGGCGACGCCGTGATGCAGCCCTTTCTCGATGGCCACAGTGAGGGCGCGCAACCGTTCGCCCCCCCGTTCCTCAAGGCGGGGCGACAGGTCATCGCGCAGGTCGCAGCGATCCTGGATTTTCTCGGCCCGACCCTGGATCTGGTGCCGCAGGCCGCGGCGCGGCGCATGCAGGCGCTGCAGTTGCAGCTGACCATTGCCGACCTGGTGGCTGAAGTACACGACACCCACCATCCGATTGCCGCGTCGAAGTACTACGAGGAACAGAAGACCGAAGCCAACGCACGTGCGGCGTCATTGCGCAGCGAGCGGCTGCCGAAGTTCCTCGGCTATTTCGAGCAGGTGCTGGCGGCCAACGGTGGCCGCCATGCACTGCGCGAGCACTCCTACGTGGATCTGTCGCTGTTCCAGCTGATGAGCGGGCTGGACTACATGTTCCCGCGCCGGATGCAGGCACTCACGCCGCGCCTGCCCCTGCTGCGGGCACTGCAGGAGCGGGTGGCGAAGCGACCGAACATCGCTGCCTATCTCGCGTCGGAGCGGCGATTGGCGTTCAACACCAACGGCATCTTCCGCCACTACCCCGAGCTGGACGGAGAGCGGTAGCGTCGGGCCATGCCCGGCGTCACCGGTCAATGATCGGCGCGATCACCCAGCGGCTTCACCGCCTGCTTCTGCAGCGACAACAGCCCCAGCAGCAGTGCCAGCGCCACGTAAGCCCCTGCAAACTGCCAGCTGATGGTACGCGCCAGGCCTTCAAGGTCCCACGGCAGGTAGATGCCGCCGCGCGGATCCACCGAGTGGATCAGGCCGAACAGGGTCAGCACAGCCGCCACCAGCAGGAAGCCGCAGGCACGGCGCAGACGGCCGTCAACCATCGCGGCCACGGCGGAAATCCACAGCATCGAGGTGATGATGAAGCCGTTGCCCAGAGTGAAGATCACGGCCAGTTCCGGCAGGCCGTGTCCATCGAGCTTGGTCAGCAGCTGCGGCAGCTGGTCCGGTGCGATCCAGCCCGGCGCCTTGATCGCCAGCAGGTAGGCCACCGAAGGCAGGAAGCCGAACACCATCGCTCCGGCGTGCTGTCGCGGTGTGGCCTGGAAGGCCTGGGTAGTGATGTCGATGGCGACGTACACGATGATCGGCGCCAGCACCGCCAGCGGCAGCCACTGCACCAGCCCGGAAATGATGCCCAGCATGCCGCCGATGCCGACGAACAGGCCCGTCAGCAGCGTGTACCCGCTGCGTGCGCCCATGTGCTTGTATGCAGGCTGGCCGATGTAGGGGGTGGTCTGCGCGACACCGCCGCAGACACCGGCCACCAGCGTGGCCACCGCTTCCACCAGCAGGATATCGCGGGTGCGGTAATCATCCCCGGCCGCGCGCGCGCTCTCGGACACGTTGATGCCACCGACCACCATCAGCAGGCCGAACGGCAACAGCAGCGGCAGGTAGGTCATTGCCGTGGGCAGGCCGTCCAGGAAGCCCAGCGTCGGCAGCGGCAGCACCACCTGCGGCGGCGTCCACGCCGGCACGTGGAAGCCGGGGGCCCCCAGTCCCGCCAGACCGAGGCCGTAGTACAGGACGGTGCCGAACACGAACGCCAGCAGCACACCCGGGCCGCGCACCGGCAACCGGCCCTTGGCGATCAGCACATACAGCAGCAGGCCCAACGTGGTGAAGCCGACCAGTGGCGAACGCAGGGTTTCCAGCAACGGCAGCAGGCCCATCAGTACCAGCGCGATGCCGGCGATGGAGCCGAGCAACGCTGCACGCGGCAGCGCGCGGGTGACGGCTTCGCCGAAGAAGGAGAGCACCAGCTTGAGCGCGCCCATGATGACCAGCGCCGCCATGCCCAGCTGCCAGGTCGCAATGCCGGCGGCATGCGGGTCCATGCCCTGCTGCTTGAACGCGACGAACGCCGGACCGAGCACCAGCAACGCCATGCCGATGCTGGTGGGTGCATCCAGCCCCAGCGGCATCGCGGTGACGTCATCACGCCCTGTGCGTGCCGCCAACCGGCGCGCCATCAACGTGTACAGCAGATTGCCGATCAGCACGCCGAAGGCGGTACCGGGAAACATGCGGCCGAACACCACGTCGGCGGGAAACTGGAAGATGCCGACCAACGCCATGGCGATGAAGCCGAGGATGGAGAGGTTGTCGACGACCAGGCCGAAGAAGCCATTGAAGTCACCGGCGACGAACCAGCGACGCGGTGCGGCGGAAGCGGGAGCGGACATGGAAGGGGCGATGGGGGTGGGGAGCGCCGATGGTAGGCCCAGCGGGGCCGGCGCGCCAATTCCACGGTGGAATGATGGGTTCCAGCCAACGGCAGGGCCCCTCGTGGCCGGGCGCAAATCGCAGATCCCGGGCTGGCCCGTGCGGGTGG
>NZ_JAODZG010000055.1:0-22626 GCF_029835135.1 Stenotrophomonas sp. GD04145
TACGACGGACTGGGTCGACTGGCATCGATGCAGAGTGATGGCCAGCGGCAGGACTTCAGCTACGACTGGTGTGCGTGGGGCAAGGGCATGCTGTGCGGCCTCTCCGGCCCCGACACCGCGACCCACTTCGCCTACGTTCCGAGCGGGCAGTTGTGGATCCGGCGGGACTTCATCACTGTTGCCGGCCAGCAGACCGATCACAGCACGGAATTTCTCTACGACGGCATTGGGCGCCCGAACCAGATCACCTATCCCAACGCTGACCGCGTCAACTACGCGTACGGCGCCGGCGGACGACTGGCGTCGATGACCGCAACGATCGACGGCGTTTCGCGTGCGGTCATCGCCCAGGCCAGCTGGAAAGCGACCGGCGCGTCGGGCTGGCTGGCGTACGGCAATGGACTGGCCCGCGGTTACAATCATGATGCCGATGGCCGACTGACCGCGATGTCGGTGTGGGGCCCCAACAGCGCCCGGTTGAGCTACTGGGATTATCAGTACAGCGCGGACGGCGAGATGACTGCAATCATCGATGCCGCAGTGCCCGACCTGACCCAGACGATCGGTTACGACGCGCTCAGCAGGCTGACCCAGTTGAGGCGGTTCGGAATCGACAACCAGCTTTCCTATGATGCCGGTGGCAACCATGACCGCTACCAGGCCGGGAACCAGTTGACGCAGTACACCATCGACCCGGCAAGCAACCGGGTGCTGGGCTATGCCAACCAGGATGGGACACGGCAGTACCAGTATGACGCGCTGGGCAATCGCATCAGCGAGACGGCAGGAAGCCGGGTCAGCACGTATGAGTACAACGCGTTCAACCGGATGAGCCGTGCCAACATCGCGGGACAGGTCACCGATTACCTGATCAATGCGCAGGGGCAGCGTGTGGCCAAGGCCAATGCCACCGCTACCAGCCGATACTTCTACAGCGACCAGAACCAGATGCTGGCCGAGCTCAGCAACAACACCTGGACCAACTACCTGTGGTTCAACGGTGAGCTGGTGGGTCTTTCGCGCAATGGCCAGCTCAACTTCGTCCATACCGACCACCTGGGCCGTCCCGATTTCGTCAGCAGCCCGCAGCAGGCGACCGTCTGGAAGGCCTACAACTATGCCTACGGTCGAAGTGTGCAGCAGGATGATATTGGAGGCCTCAACATCGGCTTCCCGGGGCAGTACTACGATGCCGAAAGTGGACTCTGGTACAACGGGTTCCGCGATTACGATGCGTCCATTGCACGCTATGTCCAGAGCGATCCGATCGGCCTGGCAGGCGGCCTCAACACCTACGCCTATGCTGCCGCAAACCCAATCCAACGCACCGATCCGCTGGGGCTTGAGCCTACAGTGGCATCTGTTGTGCTGTGCATCTCAGGCGCCGCCGGAGGCTACATGACGGTGGACGGAATCAAGGCCGCCAAGCAGGATTTCGATGCGATGCAGAAGGCCAGAGCCGAGGCTGCGGAGAAGCAGGCGTGCGAGGATGCCAAGAGCGATACCACGCGTGCCGGTGCGAGCAATCCTGCGCTGGCCAAGGCGGCGGGGGTTGTGGCGGACGCGGCCAGCGCCTTCTCCGACCAGGGGGCGTCGTTCAAGGCAACCATGGCCATGTCGGTGGTATCAGGCGCGATCGGCATCAAGCCGTGTACGGTGATCGGCGCCGCCATAGGCATCTTCGCGGCCGATGGCAGCGCAACCCGGAGAGTGGAGGCAATGACCAAGGCAGCCGGTGACTGGATGAAGGACAACACGCGATGAAACTGCCGGTCCGCTTCTGGGTGCATCTTCTCAGCCACCTGGTGCTCGTCGCGATCCTGGCTGGGCTGCTGGCCGGCTGGGTCGGGACGTTCTTCGAAGCCCTGGCCGGTCATTCCGGTGCCGCAACCGACGGCGCTCGTGTGGGCGACGTGGGCACGGCGTTCGGCTTCTGCATGCTGGCCCTGTTGCTGTTGGGGGCGCTGACGGTCACCGGCGAGCTGTTCGGTCTGGCGAGGCCGTACAGCCGCGACGCGCCCTACCGGAACGAGGCGCAGGCGATGTATCGAAAGGTGCTGTTGATCGCGGTGGCGCTGTTGTCCTGGGGAGGCCTTGCATCGGCCACCCTCATTGGATCGCTGATGCGCTCCGGCTGACCGGCCCGGGCGCTGTCGGCAGCCGCTCGAAGGCAACGATCCGGCGCGAGAGCCATGGCCAGAACATCCGCCTGCGCAACAGCAGGCCGCGCACCTCATCCAGGCTTGCATGGAGCAGGCCGATGCGGTGCGCCAACTCCTCCAGCGTACTGTCGGGCAGGCGCGCAAAGCCCTCCTGCTCGATATGCCAGTTGTCGGCGTACTCGATCAGCTGCACGCAGCGCATCTCCAGATGGATACGTGCGTGGATCACATCCCAGTCGATCAGCTCGTGCGTTGGAATCTGACGCAGCGAGTTGAGCATGTCCATGCCGCAGGTGCGGTGGTAGCGATACAGCTGTGTGTCGCCGGATCGATCCGTGGCCAGCTTCGCCGCCTGCAGGAACTGGAAGAGGGTGATGCCGCACAGTGTCAGCGAGGTGGTGATGCGGCGCTGGGTCTGCGCGCGGGACATCTGCCAGGGCACATAGATGGCAGCGAAGCCGATCACCACTGCCACCAGCACCTGTGACCAGTCCGCCCATTCGCCGACCGGCAGGCAGGGACGGCCGATGATCCAGGGGCAGAAGGTATCCACCGTGTCGCTCATGCAGGACCTTGCGCGTTGCCGATCTGGAGCACCACGTAATCACAGGCTCGCCGATGCAGGCAAGGCAGGGGCCCGCAACCGGCGCGGTGTCGCGCGCCGGCGCAGATCGCGAAGGCGGGGGCGGGGTGAAAAACGACACGCGGCCACCCCGTCAGCCACGGATGGACGAGGCTGCCCTCATCCGCGACGCCGGCGACCATCGATGCTGTAGCGGCCGGCGCCGGTGCAGGCCAGCAGAATGAAGCCACCGGCGATGCCCATGTTCTTCAGGAACATGATCTGCTGGGTGGGATCGTTGAACTGGTGATGGAAGATGAAGGCGGTCACCAGGCTGAAGGCGGCCAGGACCGCGGCGACCAGACGGGTCTGGAAGCCCAGCAGGATGCACAGGCCGGTAATGATCTCGAACGCGATGGTCGGCCACAGCAGGATGCCGGGCACGCCCATCGTCTCCATGTAGCTCTGTGTGCCGGCCAGGTTGCCGAGTTTGCCAAGGCCGGAGACCAGGAACAGCAGCATCAGCAGTACGCGTGCAGCGAGGATGGCAAGGGGAGGCGATGAGTGGTTCACGTCGATATCCTCAGGCGGAGACAGGCAAGGCAACCGTGCGCGAGGGCACAGGAGATGGGCCGATCGGACTCCAGAGCCGGTGAAGCCCGCGTTGAGGGCATTCCGGGCACCGGGCTGCGGGGTGGGGTCATACGGCGCGTTTCACGCTACCCTGCGCGGGTCCGGCGACGAAGGAGGCACAGGATGGCAGACGATGGCGGCATGACGATTCCAGCGAAGACCCTGTACATCGCAGGCGCCGTGGCTGTGCTGGTGAGCCTGCTGGCGTGGTCGGTGGAGTGGAGCGGGCTGGCCTACGTCTGTCCCTATTGCCGTGTGCAGCGCACGGTCATCGGCGTGCTGGGGGTGCTGACCCTGTTCGCGCGGCCCGGCGGCATCGTCGTGCCCTGGCTCTCCTTATCCGCGGGAGGCTTCGCGTTCGTGGTGGCGGCGATGCAGCACTTCAACGGCTGGAAGCGCATTTCCTCAGGCAGCTTCAGCTTCAACGCGCAGTGGTACATCGACCCGTGGTTGCTGTCGGGATGCGCGATGCTGATCCTGGTCGCGCAGTTGATGCTGGTGCAGGCGGCCTGCCGGCGCAGCGCGCGCTGAAGCCACCGCCGGCGTCTGCCGGCGGCGGCCTCCATTGCATTCCGTGCCTGCGCTAGGCTGGATTCATCAGTGCGAAGAGCGTGTCGTAGGTGCCATCGCGTTCGGCCCAGCGTCGTGCCTGGTCCGGCTCCAGCAGCAGCTCACCCCGCGGGTGGTCCCCGCGCTCGAGCTTCAGCAGAACCTGCTGCACGTACTCCTGCACGGGCATCGCGCGCGGGTCGGTCGCCTGCGCCTCACCTGTCAGTCCGGTCTGCACGTACGGGGGCGACAGTTCCAGCACCTCCACCGGCAGATGGCGAAGCTGATGACGCAGCGATACCAGCCACGAATGCAGGAACGCCTTGCTGGCGCAGTAGGTCGGGAAGCTGGCCAGTGGCAGGAAGGCGAGCGCAGAACCGGTGGCCATCAAGGTGGCGCTGCGTTGTTGTGTCAGCAACGGCAGGAACGTGGCCACGGTGCGGAGCACCCCCAGGATGTTGGTGTCGATGATGGCTTCGGCATCGAAGTCGTCCCAGTGTCCGCTGGCCAGGTTTTCCGGGCGGGAGATGCCCGCGTTGGCGATGAGCACGTTAAGGCCGGGGAAGCGGGCATGGACGATCTCGGCCAGGTCCGCCAGTGATGCAGGATCGCCAAGCTCCAGCGGCAGGGCGACGAGGCCCGGGCGCTGCTCGCCGATCGCCTGCAGCAGTGCCCGGTCGCGGCCGGTGATGATGACCTGGTTGCCGCGGTCGTGCAGCGCTTCGGCCAATGCACGGCCAATGCCGCGGCTGCCGCCGGTGATGAGGATGGTGTGCCGGTGAGGTTCATGGGAATGCCTTTCCAGAGGGTCTTGGGAAAGGCCACGGCGTGATGCATCCGCTCCCGCAGGAGCGAAGGGCAGGGCAGTACCGTGGCGCCTGTCGCCCGGGTTTCCTCTGCTGAGGCCCTCCCGGCTGTGGGCGCGTTGGATGACGATAACGCCTGCGGCAGCGCCGTTGCGGGGCTGCGGGGCAGACTGTAGGCGCAGCCTGGTGAGGCGTCAACCGTGTCGGCGCATCGGGGCTCCGCCCGGTGCAGGGGCTACCGGCTCTGGAAGACCGCCAGCTGGGCGGCGAATGCGCGCTGGTAGGCAGGGCGTTCCGTGGCCCGCGCCAGGTAGGCGGCCAGCGTCGGGTACCCGTCGATCATGCCGCTGCTTTGAAGGCGCAGCAGAACCGCGACCATCATCAGGTCGCCAACGCTGAATTCGTCCTCCAGCCAGGTTCTGTCGCCCAACCACACCGACAGCTGGGACAGCCGTGTGCGCACGCGCTCGTCCAGCATCACCTGCCGCTGCGCATACCAGGACTGCTCGCGTTCCAGCAGCCATGCCATGGATCGCTCGACGATGGGCGGCTCGACGGTGTTCAGCGCAGCGAACGTCCACATGATCGCGCGCATGCGGGCGTCGTCCCCGGCCGGCAGCAGGCCGCGATGGCGCTCGGCCAGGTGCAGGAGGATCGCGCCGGATTCGAACAGCACCCGCTCGCCTTCCTGGTAGGTGGGGATCTGCCCGAAGGGGTGGCGCGCCAGATGGGCCGGCTGCTTCATCTCGGCAAAGGACAGCAGCTGGACGTCATAGGCCACCCCCAGTTCTTCCAGTGCCCAGCGCACGCGCATGTCGCGGGCCAGGCCCTGGCCGCGATCGGGCGAGGTGGCGAAGGCAGTGAGGATCGGGGTCATCGCACGTGCTCCGGCCGGCGGGAGGCCTGCCTTCCCTGTGTCGACGAACGGCAGGACCGGAAATCGACCGTTGCTCAGCGCTGCGCTCGCCGCGGCGGGGACAGCAGCCCGGCAACCGTCTCGATCCGTGCGGCGCCTGAACGCTCCAGCGTCTGCAGTGCCACTCTCCTGCGTGCTGGCAGCGCCGCGGTGGCATCAGCCACCACGGTTACTTCGAACTCCCGCGCGTTGGCATCGAGCGCGGTCGCCAGCACGCAGGAATCGGTCGCCATGCCAGTGAGCCACAGGTGGCGGACCCCCAGTTTGGCCAGCAGGATCGGCAGGGGCGTGGCGAGGAACGCCGAGTGCTTCGGTTTGAGCACGAAATAGTGGTGTGGGGCCGGCGCCAACATGTCCGCGATGCGCGCGGCACTGCCACCGTCCCGCCTGCACTGCTCCACCTGCTGGCGGAAATCCCGTTGCCAGTCGGAGAAGTTGTCGTTGGCATGGATCACCGGCCAGCGGCGGGCATCGCAATGGTCACGCACCCTGCGGATGCGGGTCGCGGCCCGCTCCGCCAGGGGCGCCAGCGCGCCAGCGTCGGGGAAATCGAAGCGGCTGAACATGTCGATGACCA
The DNA here is from genome assembly GCF_029835135.1 of Stenotrophomonas sp. GD04145. NCBI lineage: Bacteria > Pseudomonadati > Pseudomonadota > Gammaproteobacteria > Lysobacterales > Lysobacteraceae > Stenotrophomonas > Stenotrophomonas sp. GD04145. The sequence continues at coordinate 6,206 of NZ_JAODZG010000055.1, forward strand.
GCAGTGCGGTCGTGGCATTCCGGCGTGGCATGGCTCAGTCTCCGGTCTGCGCATGCGGCGCCTGCACCGGCTTGGACTGCGGGGAATCCTTCTGCCGCAGGAAGATGGTCAGCACGACCAGGGCCAGTACCGCGAGGAATTCGCTCTGCCAGTTCTGCATGGACTCGAACCAGAACGTGCTGCTGGTCAGATGTTCCAGGAAGGACGGTGGGGGAAGCCCCTGCAACTGCTGTTCAACCTGTTCCGCCTTCCAGCTGCCGACGGCATGCAGACTGAAGCTGACCAGGAAGAGCAGTCCGAAAGCGATCGCCAGTGAATGTCCATAGAGCGTCTTCCATATACCGCCACGCAGCACCGGCCAGGGTGTCGGGCCGGGCTCGATCCGTGCGTGTTCCTGTGCAGGGTCGAGCGGGCGCGATTCCGCAGAGCCGCGCTGGCGCAGGCTGACGGTGAGCAGCACGTACATGCCCATCTGCAGGAACTCGCTTTCCCAGTTCTCGAAGGTGGCACTGACGAAGTGACCGCTGGCCAGGTAATGCCACAGATCCAGCGGCGCGCGGCCGTGGTGGACCAGCTCCTCGTTGTGCACCTGCAGTCCTGACAGTGCCTGGCCGGCAATGAACAGCACGGTCAGAGCCAGCAGCACCAGTGACAGACCGTTCCGCTTCCACATGCAGCACCTCGCCATGCAGATCCTATGGGGGATGCGGTGAGCTTGCGTGGCCGGTCACGAAACATCCGTGAATCCGGCGCATGCGGTCCGTGAGGCGGACTCAGCGATGGCGCTTTCCGGTGGGGTCCGGATCGAGCCGTTCATAGTCATCCGGGCGCGCCTTGGGGCCATCGCCATCGTCGGGCATGTCGTGCTCCTTCCATCTGGCGTTGTCGTTGCGGCGCTTGTCGGGTGTATGTGCCTTGGCCTGGTCATCGACATCGACGGTGGGGTTGAACGGCAGCTTGTTGCTCATGGCAGTGTTCCCGTGGATGGAGGCTCCAGCCTGCGCGCGTCCGGGTTAACGCAATGGCGCAGTCGAATGAACATCCCGCACACCGTGCGGTCACTCTGCCCGCAGGGGGCGGGCTGCGATCCTGCAGGTCCGTTCCCTTGGAGAAGCACGATGCAGGCACTGACCTATCACGGCCGCAGGGATGTGCGCGTCGAGACAGTTCCCGATCCGGTGCTGGCGCAGGATGACGATCTCATCCTGCGCGTGACCGCGACAGCCATCTGTGGCTCGGACCTGCACCTGTATCGCGGCAAGATTCCGGACCTGCATGATGGCGATGTGCTCGGCCATGAATTCATGGGCATCGTGGAAGAGGTCGGCAGCGCCGTCACCCAGGTGCGCGCCGGTGACCGCGTGGTGATCCCGTTCGTGATCGCCTGCGGTGAGTGCTTCCATTGCCGCTTGGCCGAGTATGCCGCCTGCGAGACCACCAATCCCGGCAAGGGGGCGGCGCTCAACCAGAAAGGCCTGCTGCCTCCTGCAGCGCTATTTGGCTACAGCCACCTGTACGGGGGCGTGGCCGGGGGGCAGGCTGAATTTGTCCGCGTGCCCAAGGCCAACATCGGCCCGCTGCGGATTCCGGACGGTGTGGCGGACGAGCAGGTCCTGTTCCTGTCCGACATCCTGCCCACCGGCTACCAGGCTGCACTCAACGCGGGCATCAGGCCGGGCTCGACCGTGGCCATCTTCGGAGCGGGTCCAGTCGGCCTGATGAGCGCAGCATGCTGCCGCCTGCTGGGTGCGGAAACCATCTTCATGGTCGACCATCTGTCCTACCGGCTGGACTATGCACGGGATGCCTACGGCGTCATTCCGATCGATTTCAGGGATATTCCGGATCCTGCCGATTACATCCTCAGCCAGACCAGTGGCCGGGGCGTGGATGCCTGCATCGAGGCCGTCGGATTCGAGGCCGAAGGCAGTGCACTGGAAACAGCGCTGACGACCGTCAAGCTGGAAGGCAGCAGTGGCGTGGCGATCCGGCAGTGCATCGCGGCCGCGCGAAGAGGCGGCGTGATCAGCATTCCCGGCGTCTATGCCGGTTTCATCCACGGCTTCCTGCTCGGCGATGCTTTTGACAAGGGCCTGACCTTCAAGATGGGACAGACGCATGTGCAGGGCCTGATGCCGGAACTGCTGGATGCCATCATGGAGGGCCGCCTCGACCCGGGCGACATCATCTCCCACCGCATGCGGCTGGCCGACGCCGCACAGGGCTACGCGATGTTCGATGCCAAGGACGATGACTGCCGCAAGATCGTGCTTACGCCGTGAGAGCAGCATGAGCGCCTCGGCCATGATGGTCCTGTACGTGCTGTGGCTTGCCGCAGGCACGCTGGACTTCCATTTTCATCGCCGCACCGATCTGCCCCACACCTCGGGCCTGCGCGAGAGCACGCTGCATGGGGTGCAGCTGGGGCTTGTGGGGACTGGTGTGCTGGCCTGGTTGCTGCTGGCCGATACGCGGGCGCTGGCGGTGTTGCTTGCCGTGCTGGCGGCCGCCCATGCGATCGCGGGGTATCTCGATACCGCCAGCGCGGATGGCCGGCGACGCATCAGTCCGGCCGAGCAGCATGTGCACAGCGTGCTGGACGTGGCGCCGTGGCTGTTCGTGCTCTGGGTGGCCCATCACGCTGAACCGGCGTGGGCACTGCAATGGCGCCCGGCGCCGGCGCAGGAGTGGGTGCTCACGCTGCTGCCGGCGGTGGTGGTTGCGTTCTCATGGCTGTGGGAGCTGCTGCACTGCCTGCACTCAGCCCGGTCTCTGTCGCGATGACGCCGCGTTGCGGCCGCCAGCACGAGTATGAATGCAGTGGAGTGTGACCGGGTCACGGTGCGCGTACACAGGCGGTGAACGGGAGGCACGATACGCTCGGCGTTTGTGGGAGCAGGAGCCGGAGCGTGCCGAACAGAGCCATCGTCTACATCAGTGAGGCCAGCGAGGACTTCACGACCGGGAAGCTGGAATCCCTGATGGCCGACGCCGCGCGTTTCAATCGAGGCGCGGGCGTAACCGGTGTGCTGCTGTTTGATGGGCAGCGGTTCCTGCAGTACATGGAAGGCCCACCGGATGGACTGGAGGTGGCCTACTCACGGGTGACCGGTGCCAGCAGCCATGGCGGCATCATCGAGTTGGCCCACGGTCGAGTCGGTCAGCGCCGGTTGCCGTTCTGGCCAATGCGGTGCCTGCATACAGAGCCGGACCTCCTGCGGGACATCGCCCGGGCGGACTGGACCAGCTTCATTCTGCGCGCTGCCGACGGTCACGAGGATGCAACGGCGATGGAGCGGCTGCTCGCCGTGGTCGAGCCCTACGCCCGCGCGGCCTGACCCGCCCTCGGCGGCGCGCGTTTCGCTGCTGCACGATCTGGTTCAGCGCTGGCCTCCCGCCGCCGTATCGCTGCAGAGCGTCTGACGGACAGCGCGTTGCAGGCCCTCGATGTGGAACGGCTTGGCGACGAAGGGGGCACGCCGGTGCCTCGCAGGTACCAGCTGGTCGTACACCGCGGAGACGAACAGGTAGGGAATCTTCAGTTCGGCCAGGCGGTCGGCTACCGGAAACACCACGCCATCGCGCAGTTCCACATCCAGTACCGCGCCGTCGAACCGTTGACGGTCCAGCAGGCCGAGGGCATCAAACACGCTGTAGGCATGGGTGACGTGGTCGCCACTGTCCTCAAGTGCCTGTTCCATCAGTGCCGCCAGATCGAACTGGTCCTCCACCAGAAGCAGATTGCAGGGAGGCTGGCCGGTCGTGCGAGGCATGAGGTGGGTCTATAGAGCCGTGGGAACGACAGTGTCCGCCGCAGGCCATCAAGGCGATGCGGAGATGATGTGGTGTCGACGCGAAGCCGCGCGGGCCGTGCAGGCAGCGTGCACGGATGGGCCGGCAACGTTGACGATGCCTTGGCGATCACTGTGGATACTGCCGCCGTCCCCGCACGAGGAGTCGCCCAATGAACGCTTCCGGATCCCTGTCTGCGCCCCAGGTGCTGCGCGTGGAAAGCATGCCGCTCGCCTGCGGTGGCATGGCAGTTGTCGTCGAACTTGACAGGGTGCCCTCCCGCGCTTGGATGAAGTCGCTGAAGCGGGCACTGCTGTTGGCAGACGGTCTCGACGGCGCACAGGCCAAGTTCGATGGCCGCTTCGTCTACGTGGTGGGCGTGGAGGTCACGCAGCGTCGAGCCGAGCATCGGGTCATGCAGGTGCTGTCCGCTGCCGAGGGTCGCTCGGCCGATGCCGCGCGTATGCACACGATGCCGCCTACGACTCCCGTATCCGTGTTGCAGGCCTGAGCGCGCATCGGCGGCAACGGGCAGGGTGACGGGCTGGAGCACCACTGCAACGAAGCGAAACCGCGATCGCTGTTGCCCGGGTTCCGGTTCGAGGCGACCCTGGAGTGTCTCCCGTGTTGGGCTGCCGTATACCTCGTGCCATCTCCTCGAGTGCAGAGTCGACCCCACACTTGAACGCAGCCTCCACGCCGAAGTCACTGGACCTTCGGCGGCCAAGACTAATGTAGAGCCTATTGCAACCGTCGGTGCCCCCATGCCTCTGCGTGCCATTGCCTATGCGAGCGAAGCCGTTGCCTCACTGAGCGCGGAACGGCTGCGCGGTCTCGTCAGCGACGCGGTGGCATTCAATGAAGCAGCGGACATCACCGGCGTGCTGCTGTTCGATGGCCATCGCTTCCTGCAGTACCTGGAGGGGCCACAGCAGGGCGTGGACGCCGCGTGGCGGCGCATCCTCGACAGCAGCAGCCATCACAGTGTGGTCGAGCTCAACCGCGGTCGTATCGGTCGCCGCCAGTTCTCGCACTGGCGGATGGGCTGGCTGCAGGTGGAGCACACGGCACTCGGCAGGGTGGCCCTGTCCGACTGGACCGGGTTCGTGCGCAGCACGGCCATCACCGGAGTTCCGACCAGCGCGCTGGACAGGCTGCAGCTGTTGACGGCGCCTCTGCTGCGGGCCGGTCAGGACGGACCTTCCATGCACGCTGCGCCTGCTGGCGAAGAAGGGGCATGAGCACTCGGGTGGAACCGCACCCTGCCGGAACGCGGATACGCATCGGTTGCGCAGGATGGTCCCTGTCGGCGGCGGATCGCTCCAGCTTCGGTGGAGGCGGCAGTCTGCTGCAGCGCTACGCCACGCGCCTTTCTCTGGTCGAGATCAACTCCTCGTTCTATCGCCCGCACCTGCCGCAGACCTATCGGCGCTGGGCCGCTTCCGTTCCGGACGATTTCCGCTTCACGGTGAAGATGCCGCGTTCCGTATCGCACGAGCAGCGGCTGCGCGGTGCCGGCCCGCTGCTCGACCCGTTCCTGGCTGCGGTGGAAGAACTCGGCAGCCGGTTGGGTGCGCTGCTGTTGCAGTTGCCTCCCAGCCTGGCGTACGAGCCGCAGCACGTCGAACCGTTTCTGCACGATCTGCGTCGGCGCACGCGCAGGCCGGTGGCGTGCGAGCCTCGACATCCGTCCTGGTTCAGTGCCGAGGTGGATGCGCTGCTGGCGGTCCATGACATCGCGCGCGTGGCAGCGGACCCGGCGCGGGTCGCGCAGGCGGGCGAGCCGGGCGGGGCCCGCGGCTGGAGCTATTGGCGATGGCACGGCCAGCCGGATATCTATCGCAGCGCTTATGACGAGACCACACTGGCACGGCTGGCCGGGCTGCTCGGGGACCGCGCGCGTGCCGGCCATTGCGCCTGGATGATCCTGGACAACACGGCGCAGGGCCATGCGGTCAGCAATGCACTGCGATTGCAGGCACTGCTCGGACAACACGGCCATGCCTGAAGGCCCTTCCATCGTGCTGCTGCGCGAGGCCGCCGAGATGTTCACCGGCCAGATACTGCGACATGTCGGGGGCAACAGCCGGATCGACCTGTCCATGCTTGCAGGGCAGCGCGTGCGATCCGTGCGCAGTTGGGGGAAGCACTTCCTGCTGGAGTTCGGCACGCATACCTTGCGGATCCATCTGATGCTGTTCGGCAGCTGGCGTATCGATGAGCGCAAGCCTTCGCCTCCGCGCGTATCGCTGAGGTTCGATGCCGGCGAACTGAACCTCTATGCCTGTTCGGTCAAACTCATCGACGGCCCGTTGGAAGAAGCCTACGACTGGCGCACCGATGTGATGAGCGATGCATGGGACCCCCGCCTCGCGCGCCGCCGCCTGAAAGCGATGCCTGACGTCCTGGTGTGCGACGCACTGCTGGACCAGAACGTTTTTGCCGGCGTTGGCAACATCATCAAGAACGAAGTGCTGTTCCGGATCGGCGTACACCCGGCCACACGTGTGGGTGACCTGCCACCGCGCAGGTTGGGGTCACTGATCCGCGAAGCCAGGACCTACAGCTACGAATTCCTGGAATGGAAGCGTCGTCACGAGCTCAAGAAGCACTGGCAGGTGCACGCCAAACGCAGCTGTCCGCGATGTGGCGGCCCCGTCAGCAAGCAATATCTGGGCAGAACCCGGCGACGCAGCTTTTTCTGTCCCCGCGATCAGGTCCTGTTCGATGGCGCCGGGCAGGCCGGTAGCCGCCAGCGGTAATCAACAGGGCGGAGGCAGGGGGGCCTGCCTCTGGCGATGCCGCGCCAAGACCTGCCCAAGCAGAGCCGTCGCCAACAGAAGCAGATTGGTCACCACGAAGACGCCGCTGCCCAGCATCAGGCTGTAGAGGGTGAACAGCGCCGAGGCCACCATCTGGCCTGCGAACAACCATCGTGACAGTGTCTCGGGATGTGGCGAACGCCACTGCTTGACCATCTGCCTGAGCAGGGTGGCGACCAGCACAAGGGTCGCCATCCAGCCGATGATATCCGGATGCATCGGGATCTCCTGTTGCCGCCGCCGTCCCTGGCGGCGTATCGCAATGGAACTCAGGCGGCCTGTGCTGCCTTGGCGTTGCCGCCCCCCTTGGCCAGCAGGGTCAACTTCTCGTCGGTCGACTTTTCTTCGGCCAGTGTTTCCAGCAGCAGGGGGAGCGCGTCCTTGTAGCCCAGCTGCTTGGCCAGCGCGGCGATGGTGCCGTACGACGCGATCTCGTAGTGCTCGACTTTCTGGGCGCCACCGATCAGTGCGGCATCACGCACCGGTCCCTTGTCGATGCTGTCGATGACTTCTTTGCCTTCCTCCACCAGCCCTTCCATCGCTGCACACTTGATGCGCTTGAGACGGATGCCCAGCGTCTCGACCACCTGGTCGATCCGCTCGATCTGGCCCTGGGTTTCCTCCAGATGGGTTTCGAAGGCGGCGGCGAGATCCGGATTCTCGGCCGCACGGGCAAGGCGGGGCAGGGCTTTGGTCAGCTGCTTCTCGGCGCTGTAGATGTCCGAAAGTTCGTGGATGAACAGGTCTTCGGCAGTCTTGATGGCCATGTGCGGCTCCAGTCGGGAAGGAACGATGACCGTAGCGGCCCCGGCGTTGATGCCCGGCGTATAAGCGGTGAGCGCGATATCGCTGTCCACCGGCATGGTCCATGCAGGGCCCTCACATGTGCACGCGCGATGCACACGGCGTGCACGTGCCGACGCTGGCGTATGCATCAGGCTGCCAGCGTCCGCATCGACAGGAGAAAACACGATGAACACGCCAGGAAAACCGACGCCGAGCTGGCGACAAGGGAAGGTGCTGCTGGGAGTGCTGGCCGCCGTGCTGGTGATTACCGGGATCATCCTTTTCGTGCCCTGGTAGCGGCGGTCAGGCCGCGTTGAGCGACGTGATGCATGCATCAAACGACGCTCACCCCGGGGCTACATTCCTTTGTCCAAGGTAGTGATGCAGGCAACGCACACCGTTGTCGGTCCCCAACGAATCTGAACTTCAGGAGCAGAACATGAGCACCCAGTCCACCATCGAACATCGTCTCAACGACCTGATCGAGATCGCACGCGACGGCAAGTCGTTCTACGAAGAGGCGGCCACGAAGGTGAAGGACCCCGAGCTGGCGGCACTGTTCACCCGCATTGCCGGCGTCAAGGGCCGCATCGTGTCGGCACTCAGTGGCGCGGTTGCGGCCACCGGTGGCAAGCCTGCAGAGCACGGCACCCTGGTCGGCTCGATGCAGCAGTTCTACGGCAAGGTGCGCGCAGCGTTCGGCGACACCAACTATGGCTATGTGGCCGAGCTGGAAGAATCGGAAGACCGCCTGCTGGCAGCTTTCAAGGACGCGCTGAACGATGAGGGCCTGCCGCCGGCGGTACGCCAGGAAGTGACCCAGCTGCTGCCGGAAGTGCAGGAATGCCACAACGTGATGCGTGCGCGGAAGCACGCGATGAAGGCAGCCTGATCGCGCGGGCTGCATTCTCCGGAGAAAAAAAGGGGCGGCCCCAGGCCGCCCCAATGCTCTTCAGCAGGTAAGTTGAACGTGGATCAGAAGCGCACGGACCAGCGCGCCGTGGCGCCATGGTCACGGCTCTCGCTGCCGAACTGGCCGCTGTAGCCCAGCTCCAGCGACTGCCGCGGGGTCAGCCACGCGGACAGCCCCAGCTCGGCCACGACAGCGCTGTCGGCGATCGGCGCTCCGCTGACGGCGAACGCGCCGCCACCGTTGGCGAAGGCGAGGTTGGCCACCTGGCTGCGGTCGCCGGAGGCCCGGCGATAGCCCACCGCGCCACGCAGGTGCAGCCAGCTGTCCTGCTGGAAGGAGGCCTTCAGACCCTTGTCGAAGCGCAGCCCAGCGGTCGCCACGGTAGTACGGGTGTCTTTCACTTCGCCCTGCAGTGCGGCGGCGCCGCCCCGCTCGTTGATGCGCTTCAGGTCCACTTCGACGCGGGCAACCTGCAGGTAGGGCTCCAGGCCGCCTTCAGCAGAGCCGAAACGGTAGCCGGCTTCGAGGAAAGCCTGGCGGGTACGCGCGTCATAACGGCCGGTGAGCGTGTCGCTGAATCCTGCGAACGCCAGCTCGCGGGTGCTCTCTGCCTCGTGCTTGCTCCAGGCCACGCCACCGCGCAGACCGAAGCCGCCCCAGCTGTGGCTGGCGTAGGCACCGATGTGGGTGTTGTCGATCTTCGACTTGGCACGGCGGTCGCGTTGCTTGACGTCGGTACGGCCGGTGCCGGCCAGCACGCCGGCCTGCCAGCCGTCGAACTCGCGGTCGATACCGACCAGCAGGCCGTTGCTGTTGGCGTCGGTGCGCGCGGTTTCGACATCGCCATCGAGCTTGCCGTTGCCGCCGATCGCCTGTACCCACGCACCGGTCGCGTCGCCGGTGCTGCCCGGCGACGCATTGCCCGCACGCCGCGACAAGGCTGCATCACGCACGTAGCGGCTGCTCTCGACCAGCACCAGCGGCGTGGCGGCATGCAGCTCGCCGCTCAGGCCGTCCAGCGCGGCGCCGACCTGGGCGGGGAACAGCTGGGTCAGCGGCCGGGGCAGGCCCTGGTTGATCGCCAGGCCATCGGCTACGCCAGCGACGGCGCGCTGGTTGCGCGTGGTGGCCGCGGTGGCCAGCAGCGCACCCCGGGCCACGTCGATGCGCGCACCATTGGCGCTGTAGGCCAGGCTGAACTGCAGGAACGGCGAGAATGCACTGAAGTCGGTACGGGCGAACTGACCGTTGATGCCACCGTCGGCGCGCAGGATGTTGAACTGCTCACCCAGGTAGTACACGCCCGGTTCGGGCAGCGCGACCAGCGTGCCGTCCAGCGTGGCGGTGCCGGTGACGTGCAGCTGGTCGCTGCGGCCTCCCGGCGCCAGTTCGGACGCGAACACGCCGGTAGCGCCCTGCGCGTAGTCACCGTTGACGGTCAGTGTGCCGATCGAATTGCCCGGCGCGATGATGCCGTCGACCCGGGTGGTGCCCAGGGTGCCGACACCCTTCAGCAGGCCATTGGCGCCTACGGTGGTATTACCGCCGGTCTGCGTACCGTTGAAGGAGACCACGCCGCCATCGACCACCAGGTTGCTGTGGTCCAGCACGCCGCCGGCGCTGACCGTGCTGACGCCGCCGGTGGTGTTCAGGGCGGTGGAGACCAGCGAGCCGTTGAGCAGGAACTGGCCGCCCTTCACCTCCACTGCCGAGGTGAGCGTGTTGGCGCCATTCAATTCCAGGACGCCCTCGTTCACCACCGCACCGTTGAAGCTGTTGTCGCCGCTCAGGCGCAGCCAGCCGATGCCGGACTTGGTCAGCTTGCCGGGGCCGCCGATGTCGTTGGTCCAGTCATCCCAGGCCTCGCCTTCCCAGACCTTCAGGCCACCGGCCTTCTGGTTCATCACCACATCGGTGTCCACGCGCAGCGAGCCGAAACCTTCGATGGCCTTGCGCAGGTCGACCATGCCCCAGCCGTAGATCTCATCGATGCCCGGATCGCCCAGATCGCGGGCGGTCGTCAGCAGCACGTCGCGGACCTGTGCGCTGTCCAGGTAGGGGAAGCGCTCAAACAGCAGCCCGAGGGCGCCGGTGATGTGCGGCGCCGCCATCGAGGTGCCCGTCTTCAGGCCGTAGGTGTACTCGGTGTTCTCGCTGTCGATGATCAGCCGCAGGTACTCGCTGGTTTCCTCGATGCGTCCCTGGATCTCACCGGAGACGATGGTGCTGGCGATGTCGGTGCCCGGGGCGGAGATGCACCAGTTGGCGGCGGCACCGCAGATGCTGGAGCTGTCGTCGAGCACATAGTCGGTTTCGCCATCGTCGGCGACCGGCTGGCGCACGTTGGCCACGGCCAGCCAGTAGGGTTCGATCTCCGGCTTCCAGCGGGGCAGGGCCGCAGTGATGCCCGCGACGGCCCCGCTGCCGTTGCCGGCCGACCACACCTGGATCAGGGTCGACCCGGGGGCAGCGTCGCTGCCTGCGTAGATGCTGCCGTAGACGTCGTAATCCGCGCCAATCGCGGCGTACTGGCGGTCGAGCGCCGCGGCACTCATGTTGCGGGTCGAGATGCCCCAGCTGTGGTTGATGGCGCGCACGCCCTGCGCCTGGACCTGCGCATACATGTCCAGTACGGCGTCGTCGTCCGGGTCGGTGCGGTACACCGCGCGGGGGCGATAGAAACCATCCGGATCCAGGCGCCACTCATAGTAGGTGTCACCGAACACGCGCGCTGCCGTCAGGTCGGCACCGAAGGCCACGCCATGCATGCCTGTGCCGTCGCGGTTGGCGCCGATGGTGCCCAGCACGTGGGTGCCATGATCGGCGTAGCTGAAGCCGTAGGGCAGGCCGGCCGCGATCAGGCGACCGGCGAGCGCCGCCGGCACCCCGGCACCGAGGCCGTAATAGTTGTAGCCGGGCTGTTCGCCGCGGGTCTGCGCACAGGCCCCTTCGCCAGCGACGATCCCCGCCGTCGCGCAGTCCGGTCCGATGGTGATGCTGGTGGTGTTGCGGCCGGCGAATTCCGGGTGGGCCAGCGCCGAGCCGGAATCGAACAGCGCCAGGCGTACACCCTGGCCGGTCAGGCCGCGGGCATAGGCATGGTCGGCCCCCATCGCGGCCAGGCCCCAGTCGGCATTGAATTCATCGGTGTGCCAACTGGCGGCGTCGCCGGCATTTCCAAGGACCGCAGTGGACGCGGCCTGCGCCGAAGCACCGACGGTTGCGTCCATCTGTGCACCGCCTGGCTGGGCCCACGCCGCCTGCAGGTGGCGCTGCTGTTGCCAGGCATCGAGTGAATCGGAGGCCATCGCCGGCAGGGCGGCTGCCAGCAGCAGGGAGCTGGCCACCGCGAGTGCCAGCGGGCGTTGCAAGGGGGAACGGGAGCGGGACGAACGGCCATGCAGCGGGTGATTCATCAGGCAAACTTCCTTGATTGACGGTCTACCCAGCCGCTAACTGTTCCGGATGCGGTTCACCCCCATCGATGTCACAGAAATATTGTGAACGCGTTAATGTTTCGTGACGGAAGCCACACTTTTCGCGCCCTGCCGCACCAGTCTGTACACGCACCCCTGAAGATTGACGGCGTGCTGGCCGGTCGCGCAGTTTCGTTTTCGCCCCTCATTGAACAGGAACGCCATGGCTGTCAGACGCATCGTCGCCAACATCGCCACACCCGAGCCGGCGCGCGCCGCCGCGTTCTACGGCGGCATCCTCGGCATGCCGGTGGTGATGGATCATGGCTGGATCGTCACCTACGCCGGGCAGGACACTGCACCTGCGCAGCTCAGCTTCGCCAGCGAGGGCGGATCCGGTACGCCGGTGCCGGACCTGTCGATCGAGGTGGACGATCTGGATGACGTTCTGCAACGGATCCGCAGCGCCGGCATTGATGTCGTGTATGGTCCTGTCGAGGAGCCATGGGGCGTGCGTCGGTTCTTCGTCCGGGACCCGTTCGGGCGCCTGCTGAACCTCCTCAGCCACGGCTGAGGCGCGTTGCTCAGTCCTGCTGACCCGGTTCGTCGCGGTCCCGTGGACCGTGATCGGATTGCTGTCGCTGCTGCTGTGCGCGGGCGTGGCGTGCATGCCCGCCTTCGCGACCGATCGCGGCCATGTGCTGGCGATCGCGGCTGATGGCTTCGCCTCCCTTGCGGCCGGCAATGCGCGCCTCGGCGGGACTGAATTCATGGGCGTTGCCGGAGGCATGGGCGGCGCGCCCACCCTTGGCGGCGATCGCGCGCTGCATGCGCTGGTCCATCGACGCGAAACCGCGGTTGCTGCTGGCCATAGGGATCTCTCTCGGCGTGGCGGAGCCTCATGCTTGCCCACGCCAGGCTAACGGTGCGTCCGCAGATGGCGTGTGGTCTTCACGCTGTGCCTGCCAGCTGTTGACGCTGCACTTGCGCAGCGCCGCTATCGCCCTGGGCACAGGCCACGCCTAGAATCGGTTCATCCCGGTAGCTCCCGGGCGCTGTTGAGTGAATGGACTCAATGAAGATTCTGTTGACCGGAAGTTCCGGGCGGATCGGGCGCGCGATCTTCGGCGCGTTGGCGGCCACCCATGAAGTCATCGGGCTGGACCGCAGCCCGTTCGCCACTACACGCATCATTGCCGACGTCACCAACACGAAGGCACTGGAGCGTGCCGTGCGCGGCGTGGATGCGGTGATCCACACCGCTGCGCTGCATGCACCGCATGTCGGGCTGGTGCCGGACACGGTGTTCCAGCAGATCAACGTGGAGGCGACCGCGCAGCTGCTGCGGCTGGCGCGCGACGCCGGCGTCGGACGCTTCGTGTTGACCAGCACCACCGCCCTGTACGGCCATGCCGTGGTGGCAGGCGGTTGCCGCTGGATCGACGAAGACACTGAACCCCTGCCCAGGACCATCTACCACCGCACCAAGCTGCAGGCCGAGGCGCTGGCCGAAGCGGCGGCATCGGACGCATTCGCCGTGCGCGTGCTGCGCATGGGCCGCTGCTTCCCCGAGCCTCCCGAGCGCATGGCGATGTTCCGCCTGCATCGCGGCCTGGATGCACGCGATGTGGCCAGCGCGCATGCCGCGCTGCTGCACAACGGGGGCGCACCGTTCCAGCGCTACATCGCCTGCGCGCCGACCCCCTTCCGGCGCGAGGACTGCCTGGAACTGGCCACCCAGCCACGCCGGGTGCTGGCGCGGCGCGCACCGCAGCTGCTGGCCGAGTTCGAGCGCCGCGGCTGGCCACTGCCGCTGAGCATCGACCGCGTGTACGACGGCAGCCGTGCGGTTGCGGTGCTGGGCTGGCAGCCGCGCTACGGTCCGGACGATGTACTGCAGCAGTACGCGGCAGGCAGCATCGAAGTGCTGCCACGCACGCAGTGGTTGAAGGACCGGGTGGTCGAGTAGGTTCGCCGCACCTATGAGCCATCCCAAACTGAGTGCATTCAGCTTGACGCAGGGCAACGGCTCAACCCCGCCGCGGAACGGCCGCTAACCCGGTGCGCCCTTGCGGTGCCGGGCATCGCCCGGCTCAGACAGGTCGCCGCGCGAGGGATCGCGCACCAGCGCGGCGCCAACGCGGTGCCGGATGTCCTGACCTGCCTTGCGGACCCTCCCATGCCGTCTTCCCGCTCCGCCGCTGCCCGTCGTCCGGGCAGCATCGCCCACAAGCTGATGCTGGGCACCGCTGCCATCGCGCTGTTGTGCTTCGGCCTGACCGCCTTTCTGATCTACCGCCAGGCCAGTGCCAGCCTGATCAACGCGTCGCGGCAGACCATGGCCAGCGAGGCGCATGCCGAAGCGCGCCAGGTTGCGGCCGATCTGGGCACCGCCTTCGCCAGCAACGATGCCATGGTCGAGGCCGTCCTGGCCCAGCGCGCGCGGGGCGACCAGCCTGATCGTGCCAGCCTGGCGGCCGTGCTCGGCGAACAGCTGCGCGCGCACCCGGAGTGGCTGGGCAAGAGCACCATGTGGGAGGCCGATGCCTTCGATGGCAAGGACGCGGAGTTCGTCAACAGCGAGGCACATGACGCCACCGGTCGCTACATGAGCTACTGGGCCTGGCAGGACGGCAAGCCGCAGCAGTCGGTGATGACCGACTACACCGACACCGCCAGCGGGTCCGGTGACTGGTACATGGGGCCGAGCCGCGACAAGCTGCCCAAGGTGAGCGAGCCCTATGCCTATGAGATCGCCGGCCAGAAGGTGCTGATGAGCACCCTGAGCACGCCCATCGTGGAGAACGGCACGTTCCTCGGCGTGTTCACCGTCGATTTCTCGCTGGCGGCACTGCAGAAGCATCTGGCGACGCTTGCGCCGATGGGAGCAGGCCGCGTTGAACTGCTTTCGCCCAAGGGCGTAGTCCTGGCTTCGGCCGACGCCGCCGAGATCGGCAAGCCGCGCACCGATGCCTTCACCCGCGACATGCTGGCCGGAATCGCGGCCGACAGGACCGTCGAAGCGTTCGAGCCGGATGCCGCCGGCAATGTGCGCCTGTACGTGCCACTGCGGGTTGGCGATGCCCCGCAGCGCTTCGCGCTGGGTGTGGTGGTGCCGCATGCCGTGATCGTGGCCGAGGCTCGCCAGCTGCTGTGGCTGACGCTGCTGGTCGGCGTGCTGGCCGCGCTGACATTGAGCGCCGGTGTCTACCTGCTGCTGCGTCACCTGGCGATCCGGCCGCTGGCGCAGGCGGTACGCATTGCAGGTGACGTGGCGGCGGGCAAGCTGGACACCGCGCTGCCGGCGCGCGGCAACGATGAGGTCGGGCGCCTGCTCGAGGCGATGCAGGGCATGCGGGGACAGCTGCAGGCTGTGATGGCGGCGCAGGCGGAGATGGCACGCCGCCATGATGCGGGCGAGCTCAGTTACCGGATGGACGCGGCGGCCTTCCCGGGGGAGTACGGTCGCATGGTGGCCGACAGCAATCAGCTGGTGGCGTCCAGCAATGCGGTCACCCAGCGGCTGGTGGACGTGATGCAGCGCTACGCGGTGGGCGATCTGAGCGTGGACATGGAGCCGCTGCCGGGCGAGAAGGCGGTGTTCACCGCCGCCATGGCCACCACCAAGAGCAACCTGGCGGCGATCAACGAGCAGATCCAGCAGCTGGCCGCCGCTGCTGCCGCCGGCGACTTTGCCGTGCGTGGTGACAGTGAGCGGTTCGAGCACGATTTCCGCCGCATGGTGACCACGCTGAACGCGATGATGCAGGCCAGCGACCACAACCTCGCGGCGCTTTCCACGCTGCTGCGCGCCATCGCCGCCGGCGATCTCAGTGCACGCATGCAGGGCGACTTCCATGGTGTGTTCGCGGTGATGCGCGACGATGCCAACAGCACCGCGCAACAGCTGACCCATATCGTCGGCCAGATCCAGCAGTCAGCGGCGAGCATCCGCCTGGCGGCCGGCGAGATCGCCGCGGGCAACAGCGATCTGTCGCGTCGCACAGAACTGCAGGCGGCCAACCTGGAAGAAACGGCAGCGTCGATGGAGGAGTTGACCTCCACCGTGCGCCAGAATGCCGATCATGCCCTGCAGGCGAACACGTTGGCCGCATCGGCGGCGGACGTGGCCAGCGAAGGCGGAAAGGTGGTCGGCCAGGTGGTACAGACCATGCAGCAGATCGAAACCTCATCGCAGCGCATCGCCGAGATCATCTCGGTGATCGACGGCATCGCCTTCCAGACCAACATCCTGGCCCTTAACGCCGCCGTTGAGGCCGCGCGTGCGGGCGAGCAGGGACGCGGCTTCGCCGTGGTGGCCAGCGAAGTGCGTGCGCTGGCCCAGCGCTCGGCCGCAGCGGCGAAGGAAATCAAGGGACTGATCGACGCATCGGTGGCCCAGGTCGGCAGCGGTGCGCAGCTGGTGCACCGCGCAGGCAACACCATGCAGGAGATCGTCGGCCAGGTCGGGCGGGTCAACGAGATCATGGCCGAGATCTCGGCCGCCTCGCGCGAGCAGTCGGCCGGCATCGAGCAGGTCAACCAGACCGTGGTGCAGATGGATGAAACCACCCAGCAGAATGCGGCGCTGGTGGAAGAGGCCAGTGCTGCCGCGCGCGCGATGGAAGAGCAGGCCGAGCAGCTTGCGGTGGCGGTGTCCCGCTTCCGGCTGCAGTCGGAAGCGGGCACGGG
>NZ_JAODZG010000056.1:0-22622 GCF_029835135.1 Stenotrophomonas sp. GD04145
CCCTGCCCGGCGAACACCCGCTCCAGCACCTCGGACAGCTCATCTTCCGAGAACGGTTTGGTGATGTAGGCCTTGGCGCCCTGGCGCATGCCCCACATGCGGTCGGTGTCCTGGTCCTTGGTGGTCACCAGGATCACCGGGATGTGCCGGGTCGCCTCGTCGCGGGCGAGGGTGCGGGTCGCCTGGAAACCGTTGAGGTTGGGCATGACCACGTCCATCAGCACCAGATCGGGCAGCTCGGCACGGGCGGCTTCCACCCCGGCGGCGCCATCTGTGGCGGTCAGGATCTGGTGCCCGAGCTTCTCGACGATGCGCTGTATCCCCAACAGCTGCGACGGTGAGTCGTCGACGATCAGAATGCGTGCCATGTTGTTCCCCAGGTAATGCCCGCAGTGTAGTGCGGGCGGATTACCGGCGGGAGGGCGGCGCCTGCCGTCCGTCGCCTGCCTGCAACGTTCAGTCGATCCGTACCACCGTGCGTCCCAGCGAGCCGCCGGCCAGCATGCGCTCGAACACCTCCGGAAGCGCCTCCAGGCCGACTTCCGCCGTACAGATCTGCTGCAGATGCTGCGGCTTCCAGTCGTCGCCCAACCGCGCCCAGACGGTTTCGCGCAGGGCGCGTGGCGCGTTGGCCGAAGAAACGCCCAGCAGCGATACGCCACGCAGGATGAAGGGCATCACCGTCATGTCCAGCTTCGGGCTGGCGGCGAGGCCCGCGCTGACCACGCTGCCGTAGGGCACGGTCTGCGCCAGCAGGCTGGCCAGCATGTCGCCGCCGGCATTGTCCAGGCCCCCGCCGAAGCGCCCGGTCTGCAACGGGCCGGTATCGGCCAACGCCTCGCGTGGCAGAACCTCGCTGGCGCCGATGTCGCGCAGGAAGCGGGCCTGCTCCGGCTTGCCGCTGATGGCGTGCACGGTATAGCCGGCGCGGCTGAAGATCGACAGCGCCAGGGCACCCACGCCACCGCTGGCGCCGGTCACCGCCAGCGGGCCCAGATCCGGGGTCTGCCGATTGTCCTGCAGGCGCAGCAGCGCCAACGCGGCGGTGAAACCGGCCGTGCCCAGCACCATCGCCTCGCGCGGGCTGAGCCCGGGCGGCTGCGCGATCACCGCACTCGACTCCAGCCGCACGTACTGGCTGTAGCCGCCGTCGCGGGTTTCGCTCAGGCCGCAGCCGGTGGCCAGCACGGCGTCGCCCTCGCGCCAGGCCGGGTCGGTGGAGGCCACGACCGTGCCGGCCACATCGATGCCGCCCACCAGCGGGAAGCGGCGCAGGATCCGGCCCTTGCCGGTGCCGGCCAGGGCGTCCTTGTAATTGACCGAGGACCACCGGGCGCGGATCAGCACCTGCCCGGGGTTGAGGTCGTCGACCCCCAGCCGGGTCAGTCCGCTGCGGTAGCCGGCGTCGTCGCTTTCGATGCGGAAGGCGGTGAACGGGGTGGTGGGGACCATCGGCGTGCCTGACTTCGAGGAAAACGCCACCTTACCCCGTTCGCCCCCTTTCGATCCTGCCGATCCGCCCCATCTTGTATGATCGGTGATGGTTCACGGCTGGCGCCGCGGGAAGGGCCCGCGCCGCAGCCCATATCTTGATGGAGCGTGCATGGCCTGGAATACACCCGGCGGCAACAAGGGCGGACAAGGCCCCGAGGACAATCGACGCGGGCCGTTCGGGTCGCGCGGCGGTGGCAATGGTGGTGGCTGGGGCGGGCTGCCCGGGCCGTTGAAGGATCTGTTCGATGGCGGCATCGTCCGCTGGGTGGTGGCCGCCCTGGTGCTGCTGGTGCTGTTCTCCAGCTTCCAGCTGATCGGCGAGCAGCAGCGTGGCGTGGTGCTGCGCTTCGGCCAGTTCTCGCGCATCCTGCAGCCCGGACCGAACTTCAAGCTGCCGTGGCCGATCGAGTCGGTCACCAAGGTCAACGCGACCGAGATCAAGACCTTCTCGATCCAGGTTCCGGTGCTGACCCGCGATGAGAACATCGTCAACGTGTCGTTGAACGTCCAGTACCGCATCGATGATCCGCAGCAGTACCTGTTCGGCACGGTCGATGCCAACCAGGTGCTGGAACAGTCGGCCCAGAGTGCCGTGCGCGAGGAAGTCGGCCGTGCCGATCTGAACGCCGTGCTGAACAACCGTGGCCCGCTGGCCGCGGCTGCCGAGGAGCGCCTGCAGGCGCTGCTGCGCGCGTTCAAGACCGGCCTGACCGTCACTGGCCTGACCCTGCAGGACGCCCGTCCGCCGGAGGAAGTGAAGCCGGCCTTCGACGAGGTCAACGGTGCGCAGCAGGTCAAGGAACGCCTGATCAACGAAGCCCAGGCCTACGCCGCCAAGGTCGTGCCGGAAGCACGAGGCCAGGCCTCGCGCGCCCGTACCACCGCCGAAGGCTACAAGCAGGCCGTGGTGTCCAAGGCCGAGGGTGATGCACAGCGCTTCAGCCTGCTGCAGGCCCAGTACAAGGATGCGCCGGACGTGACCCGCAAGCGCCTGTGGCTGGAAACGGTGCAGCAGGTGCTGAGCGAGAACCGCAAGGTGATCGGTGGCGATGGCCGCCAGCTGATCTACGTGCCGATGACCGGCGATACCCGTCCTGCGACGTCGGCCGCCGGCGTGCCGAATCCGGACGTGGTGATGCCTTCGTTGCCGGGTACCACGGCAGCGGAACCTTCCCGTGACCCGGGCCGGCCCACAGGCCGCCCGACCGGGCGACCGAGCGGCCGTGAGGAGGGCAGCCGATGAAGAGTCCAATCTGGATCGCCGTGATCGTGGCGGTGGTGCTGGGCCTGCTGGGCTCGGTGTACGTGGTCCGCGAGGACCAGACCGCCATGGTCCTGAACCTGGGCAAGGTAGTGCGCTCGGACATCAAGCCGGGCCTGCACTTCAAGCTGCCGATCGTGGAAACGGTGAAGGTCTTCGACCGCCGCTTCCAGGTGCTTGATACCGCCCCTGCGCGTTACTTCACCGCCGAGCAGAAGGACGTCAGCGTCGACTTCTTCGCGATCGGCTACATCTCCAACGTGGGTGACTACTTCCGTGCCACCGGCGGCGATCCGCGCATCGCCAATGCCCGCCTGGCACCGATCATCACCGACTCGCTGCGCAACCAGATCAACTCGCGCACCCTGCAGCAGCTGGTGTCCGGCGACCGCAGCGAGCTGATCGCCGAGCAGCTGAAGGGCATCAACGAGGCGGTGGCAGGGCTGGGCATGCAGATGATCGATCTGCGCATCAAGCAGGTCGATCTGCCGACCGACAGCCAGGTCATCAACGACGTGTATGAGCGCATGCGCGCCCAGCGCAAGCAGGAGGCCGCCAAGCTGCGCGCCGAAGGCGAGGAACAGTCGCTGACGATCCGCGCCCAGGCCGACCGCGACAGCACCGTGCTGATCGCCGAAGCCGAGCGTGATGCCCAGCGCCTGCGCGGTGAAGGTGATGCCGATGCCGCGCGCATCTATGGCAAGGCCGGTTCTGCCGATCCGGCGTTCTACGCCTTCTACCGCAGCCTGGAGGCCTACCGTGGCTCCATGACCGACGGCAACGGCGTGATCGTGCTCGACAAGAACGACCCGTTCCTGCAGTACCTCAAGAGCGATCGCTGAGGTCGCACGCACTACCCACGGGGCCCGGCCAGATGCCGGGCCCCGTGCCATTTCTGGAGTTCCCGATGAAAGACCTGTTCGCGGCCGTGTGCCTGGTCGCGGTGCTGGAAGGCCTGTTCCTGTTCGCGGCCCCGCTGGCCTGGAAGCGCATGGCCGAGCGCCTGCTGGACCTGCCTGGACCGGCCCTGCGCAGCTTTGGCGGCCTGATCCTGCTGGCCGGCCTGAGCCTGCTGTGGTGGGCACGGCATTAGCAGCGGGTCATGTTCCTTTTCGCAGGAAAGGGATCTGACCCCGTTTCGGGCCCCTGACCGCTGGGTGAAGCCGTCCGTCGGAAAGGTGGCACCCGACCCCGGAAACCCGGATAATGCACAAAAGCCGGACGGGCCTCCCCCGTTCGGCTTTTTCCGTGTCTGGGCCATCCATCGCCGGCTGCTCCCCGTTTGGAGCCGCCATCACCGCGCTGGCCACCCCCGCCACGGTTTACCCGTCCGCGGCCCCGATGGCCGCAACAAATCGAGGAGCCCGTCATGGGTCAGTCTGTCGTAGTGTTGGGTGCCCAGTGGGGCGATGAAGGCAAGGGCAAGATCGTCGATCTGCTCACTGAGGAAATCGGCGCGGTCGTGCGCTTCCAGGGCGGCCACAATGCTGGCCACACGCTGGTCATCAACGGCAAGAAGACCGTCCTGCACCTGATCCCGTCCGGCATCCTGCGCGACGACGCACTGTGCCTGATCGGCAACGGCGTGGTGATCTCGCCGGCCGCGCTGCAGAAGGAAATCGCCGAACTGGAAACCTCCGGCGTGGAAGTGCGTTCGCGCCTGAAGATCTCCCCGGCCGCGCCGCTGATCATGCCGTACCACATCGCCCTGGACCAGGCGCGCGAACGCGCTGCCGGCGGCAAGGCGATCGGCACCACCGGGCGTGGCATCGGCCCGGCCTACGAAGACAAGGTGGCACGTCGCGGCATCCGCATCGCCGACCTGCATTACCCCAAGCAGCTGGAAGAACTCCTGCGCACCGCGCTGGATTACCACAACTTCGTGCTGACCAAGTACCTCAACACCGACGCGATCGACTTCCAGAAGACCTACGACGAGGCACTTGCCTTCGGCGAGTACGTCGAGCCGATGAAGTCCGACGTCGCCGGTATCCTGCACGACCTGCGCAAGCAGGGTAAGCGCGTGCTGTTCGAAGGCGCGCAGGGCGCGCTGCTGGACATCGACCACGGCACCTATCCGTACGTCACCAGCTCCAACACCACCGTCGGCGGCGCACTGGCCGGCGCCGGCGTGGGTGCCGATGCGATCGACTACGTGCTGGGCATCGCCAAGGCCTACGCCACCCGCGTCGGCGGCGGTCCGTTCCCGACCGAACTGGACGATGAGATCGGCCAGGGCATCCGCGACCGCGGTGCCGAGTACGGCGCCTCGACCGGCCGTCCGCGTCGCTGCGGCTGGATGGATATCGTCGCGCTCAAGCGCGCCGTGGCCATCAACGGCATCAGCGGCTTGTGCATCACCAAGCTGGACGTGCTGGACGGCATGGAGAAGCTGAAGGTCTGCATCGCCTACGAATACCGCGGCAAGCGTACCGAGTACGCACCGCTGGACGCGCAGGGCTGGGAAGAGTGCACCCCGGTGTACCTGGAGTTCCCGGGCTGGAGCGAGAACACTCACGGCATCACCCAATGGGATGACCTGCCGCCGGCCGCGCGCGCCTACCTGCGTTCGCTGGAGGAGCTGGCGGGCTGCCCGATCAGCATCGTCTCGACCGGCCCCGATCGCGACCACACCATGGTCCTGCAGGATCCGTTCGCCTGAGGTAGCGCCGGGCCATGTCCGGCGTGGTGGTAACGTTGTTCAATTGAAAAAAGAGCGCCGCGACTCCCTGTGGGGTCGCGGCGCTTCAGTTTGGGCCGGTTTCATCTGTCGGCGGTGGCGCTGTCAAGTGCAGCCACGGAAGCCGACACCATGACCGCTCGCAAGACCCCGCCGTTCCATGTTGTTGAGCCCATCAACGACGACGCCAATCCCGCCGACGATCTCAGCACGTTCCAAGGCTGCCTCACCCGCATCCGTGATGGCGAGGGCTCCGATGGCATGTTGTGGCCGGAGGAGAACCTGTCCGACGGACGACGTCAGTCCTTGGCGCGGATCGACCGTGCGGCCATGGGCATCCTCACCGCGGTGGAGATGCTGCATGCGGCCAACCGTTGCGCCACCATGGCGACGCCGCGCAGGCACCTGGACGAAGGTGGGGGGGAAGGGCTGTTCTTCGCCTGCCGCGAACTTGCCGAGCCGGTCTGCAGAGAAGTCAGGCCGGCCTGACGCCCTTCCGCATGTGCGATGCCTGGCCTCGCCATCTGGCGAGGTATCGGGTGGGTTCACGCGCTTCAGACTGACTTCCGCGCTGGCGCGCGTTCGGGCGTGCCGGGCTCCGGCATCACCCGCGCGCTGGAATCGGTTGAGTCCGCTGGAATTGCCGCCTCGTACTTCGGCTATGGGCGCGGCGACGCACGTCCGCGCGGGCGTTCCTGGCTGCGGCTGACCGTGCTGGAGGTCTGTGGCCGTTCTTCTTCTGGCAGCCCCTGGCACTGCTGTTACTGCTTGCCGGTGGCGGGCTGGCGACCGCCAGCATCGCGCTGCGGCGGTGGCGACGCCGGTAGCGCCGGGCCATGCCCGGCGGGGTACTTGTCAGATACCCAATACGGCTAGGATCGTGCCCAAATCGGGCATCACTGCGACTGGCTCTGCCACGCGGCACACGCGCTACCCTCCCGCCTGCAACAGCGGGTACGGATTGATCGATTCCCCCTTCCACCACTGCTTCTCCGGCCCCAGCACGTGCACTTCGAAATGCAGGTGCGGGGCCTCGGCGCTGGCGTTGCCGGTGCTGCCTACGTAGCCAATCACCTCGCCACGCTTGATCACCTGCTTTTCGGCCAGGCCATCGGCATAGCGTTGCAGGTGGGCATAGTAGTAGCACCAGTGCCCGCTCGGCTCGAACTGGTAGATCGTCAGCCCCCCACGCTTGCTGTCGAACAGCTTTTCCACCGTCCCATCGGCCACTGCCAGCACCGGAGTTCCTGCGTCGGCCATGATGTCGATTGCATCATGCACGCGCCCTTCGCTGCGGGCATCGGTGAAGGTATCGCGCAGCTGCGAAGGCAGTACGCCCTGCACCGGCAGCAGCAGGCCGCTTGGCGCATCGGTGGCGCTGGACGGCGGCACCGCCGTGGGAGCCGCAGCGCCCACACGCGGCGTCGCAGCCGCAACCTCCGGCGCCGCAGCCACCGCAGGTGGTGCTGCAGGCCGGGCAACCGCTACTGGCTCACCCGCATCGCGGCGCAGCCACCAGCCCATTCCCACACCCACCAGCACGCCCAGCACGATCAACTGCGAAAGTCGCATCGGCTCACTCCTGCATAACCACGGGGACAGAGGTATTCACCGCATCGGCCACGCGCAGTGCATCCCAGTTGGTCATGCGCACGCAGCCATGCGATTCGGTCTTGCCGACATGCCCGGGTACCGGCGTTCCGTGCAGGCCATAGTGGGGTTTGGACAGATCGATCCAGACCCGGCCGACCGGATTGTTCGGACCGGGCGGCAGTGTGGCCTTCTTCTCGCCTTTGCGCGCATCCCAGAGCAGCTTGGGGTTGTAGTGGAACGGCGGGTCGCGATGGACGCCGAGTATCTTCCATTCACCGATCGGCAGCGGATCGTGCTGGCTGCCGGACGAAACCGGCACCTGTGCGATCACCTTGCCCTGCGCATCCAGCAACTGAAGAGTGGAATCGGACTTGTCGACCACGATCTTCGCCGCCTTCGGCAATGCCGCGGGGGCGATGTTGGGCACCTGGATGCGGCTGCCGGCCTTGGCCAGATCGACGCCGGGGTTGAGCAACTTCAGAAGGGCAGGGGACGCGTGGAAGCGTTCACCGAGCGCTTCCTCGACGCTGCTGTAACCCAGCGACTTCAGCTTTGCCTGTGCGGCGGGTTTCTTGGGAATGGACTGGAAAGGACCGGCAACATCCTCGGCCGTCAGCGTGTAGCTGGCCAGCGGCGCGATCGTCTCGGCCTGGAGAGCCTCCCAGGTGCTGTCGTCCAGCTCTCCGCTCACCGTCAGGCCGTGTGCCGCCTGGAAGCCGGCCACGGCCCGATGCTGGTTGCTGCCGACTTCACCGTCGATCTCGCCCGGGGAGAAATTGGCGCGATCCAGCAACACTTGGGCGTGCAGCGGCGAGCGGGCTGCTGTATCGGGTCCGGCCTTCTCGGCAATGGGCTCCGGCAGCTGGGCCGGCGGCGGTACCTGCGCGAAGGCGGGCGACACCAGCAAGGACAGGGCGAGCAGGGCGGGGCGGTACACGGGCATGAAGATCTCCGGCAGATGGCAGCTCCACCCTGCCCGCAGAGGCTGCGCAGCCTCCGTGAAAGCAACCTGATGCCGGCATGAGCAGGGCAGCCCCGGCCTGGCTCAGGCCCTTGTCGCAGAAGTGCGGGGCGGGGCCTCACCAAGGTGAACGGCTGCCGACGCCCGTGCTTGTTGCCGATCAAGATTGCCGGTGGCGCGGCCGATACGGGCGCATCCCCCCGTTTTGGATGTACCCATGGATTACTTGAGGAATGTCAGGGTTGCCTGGCGTCTTGGGCTGGGCTTTGGCCTGTTGCTGCTGCTGGTCGCGGCCGTGGTGGCCACCGGCGCCACCGCCAGTGTCGTGCAGAAGCGCGCGATGCAGCAGGTAGTCGACGTCAGTGTGGCCAAGGTACGCCTGCTGTCGCAGATGCTCGATGCCAACAACCAGATGATGGTAGTGCGCCGCGAAATGCTGATCCGCCAGGGCGAAGAGCGCGGCAGCGACGAGAAGCGCATTGCCGACCTGGTCAAGCGCTACGAGGCGGATTGGTCCGCCTATCAGGCACTGCCGGGCGATGCCGAGGGCAAGGCCATCGCTGAAACCATCGCGGCCAAGCGCGCCCTTGCGCGCCCGCTCAACAAGCAGACCAGCGAACTGATGGAGCAGGGCGACTACCCCGCTGCCGTGGCACTGACCCTGGGGCCGGTGCAGGAAGCGGCCAACGGCTGGAACAAGGCGTTGTCCGAGGGAGTCGACTTCGAAGAGAAGGAAAGCCGCGAGGCCGCCGCCGAGGCGATCCGCCTGGGTGAACGCAGTCTGCTGCAGTTGCTGGTGCTGGGAGGCGTGGCCCTGCTGGTCGGCATTGCCGCCTCGGTGATGATCGGTCGCAGCCTGACCGGTCCGCTGGCACGCGCGGTGAACCTGGCCGAGCGCCTGTCCAAGGGCCAGCTGGACCAGGAATTCCGCCTCGGCGGCCGTGACGAGCTGACCCGGCTGGGCGAGGCGATGGCCAGCGTGCGGCAGAGCGTGCAGGCCGCCATCGGGGCGCAGATGCACATGGCCGAGCAGCACGAGGCGGGTGCGATCCGCTACCGCATGGACGCCAGCGCGTTTCCGGGCGATTTCGGGCGCATGGTGCAGGCCACCAACAGCCTGGTGGAATCACACGTGCAGGTGGAACTGCTGATGGCCGAGGTCATGCAGCGCTATGCCATCGGCGACCTCAGCCGCGACCTTCCGGACTATCCCGGCGAGAAGGGTACGCTGACCCGCACCCTGGCCGCAGTGAAACAGAGCCTGCTGGCAGTCAACACCCAGATTGACGACCTGGTCCGCGCGGCGCGCGCCGGAGATTTCAGCGTGCGTGGGGATGCCAGTGCGTTCCAGTATCAGTTCAGGGCGATGGTCGAGCAGCTCAACGGCATGATGGCCAGTTCGCAGGCCAGCATCGCCGACGTCTCCGATGTGCTGCGCGCGATCTCCGGGGGCGACCTCACTGCGCGCATGGACGGTCACTACGACGGCGTGTTCGCCCGCATGCGCGACGATGCCAACACCACCACGGCCCAGCTGACCGGTATCGTGCGCGGCATCCAGGACGCTGCCGACAGCATCAACACTGCCGCGCAGGAGCTCGCCGCCGGCAACAGCGACCTGTCGCGCCGTACCGAACAGCAGGCCGCCAACCTGGAAGAAGCGGCGGCATCGATGGAAGAAC
Organism: Stenotrophomonas sp. GD04145; assembly: GCF_029835135.1. Classification (NCBI taxonomy): domain Bacteria; kingdom Pseudomonadati; phylum Pseudomonadota; class Gammaproteobacteria; order Lysobacterales; family Lysobacteraceae; genus Stenotrophomonas; species Stenotrophomonas sp. GD04145. The sequence goes on from NZ_JAODZG010000056.1 coordinate 9,672, forward strand.
TGACCTCGACCGTCCGCCAGAATGCCGAGCTGGCCCGCCAGGCCGACAGCGAGGCACACGCTGCCGGCGCGGCGGTGCGGGCCACCGAACAGGCAATGGCACAGATGGCATCTGTGATGGGAGAGATCGATCAGTCCTCGGCGCGCATCTCGGAAATCTCCACGGTCATCGATGGCATCGCCTTCCAGACCAACATCCTGGCCTTGAACGCTGCGGTGGAAGCTGCCCGCGCGGGTGAGCAGGGCCGCGGCTTTGCCGTGGTCGCCAGTGAAGTGCGCACGCTGGCGCAGCGTGCGGGCATCGCCGCCAAGGAGATCAAGGAACTCATCGAAGAGGCGGCAGGCAAGGTGCAGAGCGGTCTGGCGGTCACGGTCGAGTCGGAAGCAGCCATTGCCCGCTTGGCACAGGCCAGCGCACGCACCAACCAGCTGATGAGTGACATCGCTGCGGCGAGCAAGGAACAGGCGGCCGGCATCGAACAGGTCAATCAGGTGGTGGTGCAGATGGATCAGGTGACCCAGCAGAATGCCGCACTGGTGGAAGAAGCCACTGCCGCCAGCCGCGCGCTGGAAGAGCAGGCCAATGCGCTGACCGCGTCGGTCGCGGTGTTCCATATCGAGCAGAGCGGTGCAGTCCGCACGGTGGCAGCACGCGCGGCCTGACCGTCGGCAGCCGCCTGCAGGCACGGGCCGCCACGTGTTCGCGCGTGGTGGCCGGTCAGTCCTGCATGCGGCGGATGCGGCCGTCCTCGATCTTCCAGATCACGTCCTTAGCCGTGGAGACGTACAGCGGCGAGCGGGCCCACAGGCTCCAGAACACATGGATCTCGGTCGGTGCCGGGTCCTGCAGATGGGTGATGAACATCGCCGCACCGGGTGGCGCACGCTTCAGCTGGATGCAGCTGTGGGTGAAGGCGCGGCGGGAGACGATCCGACCGTGGGCGATGTCGAGACGATGCGTGCCGCCCAGCGGAACCACGGCAGGATCTGTGGTGGCGGGCAGCAGGTAGACCGTCCACGCATCGGCGGCCGTACCGGGCGCCGGAAGAACCACGCTGTTGTAGGTCTGCGCGCAGGCGTCGAAGGCGCTGTTCAGCGCCAGCGCCCGTGCGGCGGCAGCGCCGGCCTGGTAGGTCGTTGGCGCCGCTGGAACATCCAGAGTCTCGGTTGCGCCGGTCATCCTTCCCTGCGCGTCGGTGGCGGCCCTATACAGGACCACTGCGCCGTCGCCGATCATGCTGACTTCGTAGTGGCTGCCGCGCTGTTCGGTTATCCAGCCCCTTACCCGGGTGTCTCCGCGCAGGCCCTGTGCGAGCAGGGCGTCGGTTGCGCGCTCGGCCGCCAGGTCGTGCTCGAACATCTGCCGGCCACGCGCTTCGGCCTGTGCGATGGCCAGCGCGGTGCCCACATCGTCCGCTGGCGCGGCGGGAGCCCGCGCATTGCCGGAAACGGCCGGTGACGCGGCGCAGAGCCACGCCAGCAGCCCCAACATGCCAGTCCATCGTTTCATGGCCCGTTCTCCCCTGCGTCCTGCGGCACCGTGGAGTATGCAGCAGGCCGGTGGTCTACCGCGCGGCACCTTTTTCGGCGATGCTCGCTGAAAAGGGGGAGCGGGCATGGACAACAGGGAACCGGAAGGGACCTATGGCGATGTGCCGCGGGTGCAGGGCATCGAGGTGGCTGCGGCGCCACCGGAGCCGGAAGCAGCGACCGACTGGTCGATGCTGCCGCTGACCCGTGGTGATGATGACTCGGCGGTGATGCAGGCGCTGTCCCGCATGCGCCGTGAGCCGGCACTGCTGTTCACCACCGCTTATCTGCTGGTGTCGCTGCTGGGGCTGTGGTGCAGCTTCTGGTTCTACCGGGGATTCGAGCTGTCGATTCTGGATTACCTGCAGCCCAGCGATTTCCTGGTGGCCGGCATCCGTGACCCGGCCTATGCACTGCTGCTGGCTGCGGGCGTGCTGCTGGTGCTGCTGGTGAGCTGGCCGGAAACGCTGCGGATGCGCAATGCGGCCAAGCTCGAGCAACTGCGCGCACGCAACTGGGCATGGCGGGCGGTGCTCATGCGCTCGGTACTGACCAGCTGGGAGGGCGTAGGTCTGCGGCCGCTGACGGCGATGACCCTGGCCGTGGCCGCATTCATGGCCATCGGCGCGGCCAACTACGTGCAGGTGCGGGGGCAGCAGATCCGCAACGAGGGACGTGGGGAAGTGATCCGCCTGCAGTTGAACGGCGACGCGGCGCCCTTGCCCGGCACCGCGCGCCTGCTGGGCTCCAGCAGCGCATTCCTGTTCGTCTGGTGGCCGCAGCAGCGACGGGCCGAAGCGATTCCGATCGCTGCGGTGCGCAAGCTGCAGGCGGTGGCCGTGGCGGCACCCGCGCCCAAGGGCCGGGCCGGCGATTGACTGAGCCGTGGCGCCGCCGGGTGCTGATGCTGCCCGGCGTGCGCCACGTCACCGTGCAGGGCCGCAGGCATCGTGTGCCCGCTGCGCTGCCGGGTGCATCTCAACCGCCTGCGCGGGTGCGCGCCGCCTTCTTCGCGGCGGTCGAGCGTGCCGCCTTCTTTGCTGCTCGCGTTGCCGCTGCCTTCTTCGCGGCTGCACTGCGCGTGCTGGCCGTGGACTTCTTCGCGGGCGCCTTCTTCGCGGCAGTCTTCTTCGCGGCAGTCTTCTTTGCGGCCTTCTTCGCCGGTGCCTTCTTCGCCGCCTTCTTCGCAGTCTTCTTGGCGCCCTTGCGGGCACTGCCACTGCGCTTGCCTCCGCCATCCTGCTTGTTCACGGTGGCCCACGCAATGCGCTCGGCGGTGCTTTCACTGGCACCACGCTCGCGCTCGCTTTCCTCGATGTGTTCGGCCTGGCGCTTCTGCTTGTCGGTATAGGCGGATTTGTCTCCACGGGGCATGACACGTCTCCTTGCAGGCGATGGGGGTGAGGCCGTCAGGCCAACTGCCGCAGCTTCGGTTCGCGGGCCCATTGGCGGGTGGCGGCGACGGCGAGGAAAGCGTCTGCATCGCCCGCGTCGACGATGCCTGCATCCTTGCCCACGCGCGCCGCCTTGAGCAGCACCCGGCCTCCTTCATCGCTGCCGATGGCCTTCAGGTGTGCCCACGCGGTGCTGGCAAATTCCAGCCCCGCACTGTCGCTGGACAGCCGCTTGCCGGCCTCCTCGCTGAGCACGATCGCGACCGCATCGAACACCGCCGATGGAGTCCCCGCCAGTTGCCCGTCGGCCGCCTGCAGCTTGCCGTTGCTCAGGGTGGCGCCGCCCACCTTGGGAGCCACCAGCTTCACCGCCGCGCCGGCCTTCTCGGCGGCCTTGCGCAGGCTGCTGATGACACCGGCATCGGAGCCTTCATCAAACAGGATGCCGATGCAGCGCCCTTGCAGGGTGGGTTTGTTGCGACCAATCACGCGCACCTCGGGGGCCGGCGGCATGTCCCGCACCGGCGTAGCGGTGGGCGCCGGGTCGGGCAGGGCGGGCAGCGCCAGTCCTTCCGCCACCCGCTGCGCGAGGGTTTCGTCGATGTTGCGCAGGTGGCTGACGGTACGCACCCGCACCTTCAGCGTTTCCACCTTGGACAGCTCGAACACCAGCGCCGAGGCCAGATGGGCCTGCTCGGGTGCTTCCAGGCTGCGGAAGAACATCCGTGCCTGGCTGTAATGGTCGGCGAAGCTCTCGGCACGCGTGCGCCCCTTGCGGCCGTCATCCGCGCTGGCATGGCTGCGGAATCCGGCCGGTGTCTCGCGCGGGCTGTCGTCCTCCAGCGAACTGGGGTCGTAGGCCACGCGGCCCTTGGGCACCTGCATCTGCATATGCCCATCGCGCTGGTGGTTGGCAAACGGGCACTTTGGCGCATTCACCGGGATCTGGTGGAAGTTGGGCCCGCCCAGGCGGATCAGCTGGGTATCCAGGTAGGAGAACAACCGGCCCTGCAGCAGCGGGTCGTTGCTGAAGTCGATGCCGGGCGGCACGTTGGCCGGGCAGAAGGCCACCTGCTCGGTTTCGGCGAAGAAGTTGTCCGGCCAGCGATCCAGCACCATGCGCCCGATCACCTTCAGCGGCACCAGCGATTCGGGAATGATCTTGGTCGGGTCCAGGTGATCGAACGGAAATGCGTCGGCCTCCTCTTCCGTGAACAGCTGCACCGCCAGTTCCCATTCGGGGAAGTCGCCACGCTCGATCGCCTCGAACAGGTCGCGCCGATGGAAATCGTTGTCCGCGGCCTGCAGCTTCAACGCCTCGTCCCACACCGTGGACTGGATGCCCAGCTTCGGCCGCCAGTGGAATTTGACGAAGGTGGAGTCGCCGGCCTCGTTCAACAGGCGGAAGCTGTGCACGCCGAAGCCTTCGATCATGCGCAGCGAGCGTGGAATGGCGCGGTCGCTCATCGCCCACATGATCATGTGCATCGATTCGGGCATCAACGAAATGAAGTCCCAGAACGTGTCGTGCGCGCTCGCTGCCTGCGGGAACGCGCGGTCCGGTTCCATCTTCACCGCATGCACCAGGTCGGGAAACTTCATTGCGTCCTGGATGAAGAACACCGGGATGTTGTTGCCCACCAGGTCCCAGTTGCCTTCAGGGGTGTAGAACTTCACCGCGAAACCCCGCACGTCGCGGGGGGTGTCGACCGACCCGGCACCGCCGGCCACGGTGGAAAAGCGGGTGAACACCGGAGTCTTCTTTCCGACTTCGCCAAGGATGCGCGCACGGGTGTACTTGGCCAGCGAGTGGGTGAGTTCGAAATAGCCGTGGGCGGCGCTGCCGCGGGCATGCACGATGCGCTCCGGGATGCGCTCATGGTCGAAGTGGGTGATCTTCTCGCGGAGGATGAAGTCCTCCAGCAGGGTGGGGCCTCGTGGGCCCTGGCGCAGCGAGTTCTGGTTGTCGGCGACGGGGATGCCCTGGGCCGTGGTCATCGGGGGGTGCGTGCCGCCGGCGTGCAGGTGCAGTTCGTCGCCGTCGCCACGGCGATGGTCGGGGGAGGGGGCGGGTGCGCGCTTGCCGGAGGGCTTGCTGGCGGCCATGGGTCCAGGTCCTGTAGCGGGGAAGTCAACCTCTACACTCGCGCGCCAGACGTTAAGCCCCGGTCCCGCGCAGGTGATCGCGCGGACAAGGGCGCCTCGGCTATGCTTGGCGCATGCGAGTCGAGCCTGCCGACATCGAAGCCCTGTTCGACGCCATCCCGGACGTGCTGTTCTTCATCAAGGACCGCCAGGGCCGTTACACCCACGTCAACCAGACGATGCTGCGGCGGCTGGGCCTGCGCGCGCGCAAGGACGTGATCGGGCGTACCGCGGCCGAGATCTACCCGACCGGCCTCAGTGCGGACTATGTCGACCAGGACGCACGCGTGCTGTCCGGCGAGGTGATCGAGAACCTGATGGAGCTGCACCTGTTCGCCAACCGCGAGCCGGGCTGGTGCCTGACCTGCAAGCGGCCGCTGGTGGTCGACGGCAGCATCGAGGGCCTGATCGGCATCTCGCGCGACCTGGGCCAGAAAGACAGCCTGGGAACCCAGTACGAGCAGCTGCGGCTGGCCCTGGCCCATCTCAACGCGCATTACGCCGAGAACGTGCGCATGCAGACATTGCTGGACATCACCGGGTTCTCGCTGTCCAAGCTGGAGCGCAGCTTCCGCAAGGTGTTCCAGATGACCCCGCAGCAGGTGCTGACGCGGCTGCGGATCCAGATGGCCATGCATCTGCTGCATGGCGACGACAGCATCGCCTGCATCGGCCAGGCCTGCGGGTTCAGTGACCAGAGCGCGTTCACCCGCAAGTTCAAGGCCGAAACCGGTTTCTCGCCGCGCGCCTACCGCGCCCGCATCGGCGAGCCGGCGCTGGCCTGAGCGGCCTGCTGCACTGTGCCTATCCCCACAGGCGCGGGACAGGGTAAGGTGACGCCCCTGTAGCCGCCGCCCACTCCTGCCGATGCCCGCCAGCCCCGTTACGCCTGCCTCGCCCTCCCGCCTGGGCCATTCGCTCAAGCCACGCCAGCTGATCATGATGGGGTTGGGCAGCGCCATCGGCGCGGGCCTGTTCCTGGGGTCCGGTGTGGGCGTACAGGCGGCCGGCCCGGCGGTGCTGGTGTCGTACCTGGTGGCCGGCGCACTGGTGATCATCGTGATGAACGCACTGGGCGAAATGGCGGCGGCCAAGCCGACCAGCGGCGCGTTCTCGGTCTATGCCGCCGACGCCATGGGCGCCACGGCAGGGGCGACTGTCGGCTGGCTCTGGTGGGTACAGCTGGTGATCGTGATCGCCGCCGAGGCCGTGGGAGCGGCGGGCCTGCTGGCCACGGTCTGGCCTGCCATTCCGGTGCCGATGGCCGCCCTGGCGTTCATGCTGTTCTTCACCGCGATCAACCTGCTGGGGGTCAGGAATTTCGGTGAGTTCGAGTTCTGGTTCGCCATTCTCAAGGTGGTGGCGATCCTGGCGTTCATCGCCATCGGTTTCGCGCTGCTGATGGGCTGGCTGCCGCAGGTGACCTCTCCGGGACTGAGCAACTTCACCGCACACGGCGGTTTTGCACCGCAGGGCCTGGCCGGTATCGGCGCAGCCCTGCTGGTGGTGGTGTTCGCCTTCGGCGGCACCGAGATCGTGGCCGTTGCCGCGGCCGAGACCGAGGATCCCGAGCGCAGCATCGCCCGCGCCATCCGTACCGTGGCCTGGCGCATCCTGGTGTTCTACATCGGCTCGCTGAGCGTGATCATCGCCGTGGTGCCGTGGACCAGCGAAGCGCTGAAGTCGCCGTTCGCCGCGGTGCTGGATGCGGCCCGCATTCCGGGGGCGGGCACGGCCATCACGCTGATCGCAGTGATCGCCCTGCTGTCGGCCCTCAACGCCAACCTCTACGGCGCGTCGCGGATGATGTATTCGCTGGCGCAGCGCCGCGAGGCACCGGCCGTGCTGGGCTGGACCGACCCGCGGCAGGTGCCGGTGATCGCCGTTCTGGCCAGCGTGCTGTTCGGGTTTGCCGCGACGGTGATGGAACTGCTGTTCCCGGACAAGGTGCTGCCGGTACTGCTGAACATCGTCGGCTCGACCTGCCTGCTGGTGTGGACGCTGTCGCTGCTTTCTCAACTGGTGCTGCGCCGCCGTGCGGACCGCCTCGGCTCGCGCCTGCCGTTCCGCATGGCCGGTTTCCCGTGGCTGACCTGCTGCGCCCTGGCGATCCTGGCACTGATCTTCGGCCTGCTGCTGAGCGAGGCGCATACGCGCCTGCAGTTCCTGTCGATGGTGGCCCTGACCGCCACGATCGCGGCCGGCAGTGCCATCGCGCGCCGCATGCGCGAGGCCTGATCCGTACAGCCGAGCGTGGGCTCGGCTCTACAGCGGGCATACATTCTGCGTGCCATCCTGTTCGCGGGGCCGTCATCGGCCCGCTGAACTGGAGCACCCCATGTTGCGCAGTCGTCCGTTCCTGATGTTCACCGGCCAGGCCGAGGCGGCCCTGGCCCTGTACGCCGAGGCGTTCGCCGATTTCCGGCTGCTTGCCCTGCAACGCCATCCCGACGGCGCAGGGGCGGGAGTGCCCGGCCAGGTGCGGCAGGCGACCTTCATGCTCGGCGGCACCAACTATCTGTGCTTCGACAGCCTGGATGTGCACGACTTCACCTTCAGTCCGTCGATCTCGCTGTTCGTCGAGTGCGGTGGCGCCGAACAGTTCGAGCGCGCGGCGCGCGTGCTGGGCGAGGGCGGGCACTGGCTGATGCCGGTGGGCGACTACGATTTCAGCAATCGCTACGGCTGGGTGCAGGACCGGTTCGGTGTGTCCTGGCAGTTGAGCGTGGGGCAGATGCCGGATCCGTGATCGGTTCAGCCGCTGCGCTCGCCGGGCATGGCCCGGCGCTACCGTAAACGAAAACGGCCCGCTTGCGCGGGCCGTTCCGTCAATCACGCTTCGACTTCATCGTCCTTGTAGGCGTCGACCGGGATGCAGGCGCACATCACGTTCTTGTCGCCGTAGACGTTGTCGACGCGGGCCACCGGCGGCCAGTACTTCTGCAGCTTCAGGCTGGGCAGCGGGAAGGCGGCCAGCTCGCGCGGGTAGGCGTGGGTCCACTCGCTGGCCGTCACCGCGGTGGCGGTGTGCGGCGCGTTCTTCAGCGGATTGTCCTCGCGGTCCAGGCGGCCATCCTCGATCGCACGGATTTCCTCGCGGATCTGGATCATGGCATCGATGAAGCGGTCCAGCTCATGCAGCGACTCGCTTTCGGTGGGCTCGACCATCAGCGTGCCGGCCACCGGGAAGCTCAGCGTCGGCGCGTGGAAGCCGAAGTCGATCAGGCGCTTGGCCACGTCCTCGGCGCCGATGCCGCTGCTCTTCTCCAGCGGGCGCACATCGAGGATGCACTCATGCGCCACCAGGCCGTTGCGGCCGGTGTACAGCGTCCTGAAGTGCGGCGCCAGGCGCTTGGCGATGTAGTTGGCATTGAGCTGCGCGACCTGGGTCGCCTTGCGCAGGCCCTCGCGGCCCATCATCGCGATGTACATCCAGCTGATCGGCAGGATCGAGGCGCTGCCGAAGCTGGCGGCGCTGACCATGCCGACCGGGCCGTTGTCACCCAGCTTGCCCGGCAGGAACGGGGCAAGGTGCGCCTTGACTGCGCACGGGCCGACGCCCGGGCCGCCGCCGCCGTGCGGGATGCAGAAGGTCTTGTGCAGGTTCAGGTGGGACACGTCCGAACCCCACTTGCCCGGCTTGGCCACGCCGACCAGGGCGTTCATGTTGGCACCGTCGGTGTACACCTGGCCGCCGTGCTTGTGGATGATCTCGCAGATCTCGACCACCTCCTCCTCGAACACGCCGTGCGTGGAGGGGTAGGTCATCATGATCGCGGCCAGGCGGTCGCTGTACTTCTCGGCGTTGAGGCGGATGTCCTCGACATCGACGTTGCCGTTGGCATCGGTCTTGGTGACCACCACCTTCATGCCGCACATCTGTGCCGAGGCCGGGTTGGTACCGTGGGCCGAATCCGGAATCAGGCAGATGTCGCGATGCTCCTCACCACGCGAGCGGTGGTAGGCGCGGATCGCCAGCAGGCCGGCGTACTCGCCCTGTGCACCCGAGTTCGGCTGCAGGCTGACCGCATCGTAGCCGGTGCATTCGACCAGCATCGCTTCCAGCGACTCGATCAGTTCCTTGTAGCCCAGTGCCTGGTCGGCCGGCACCAGCGGATGGATCTGCGAGAACTCCGGCCAGGTCACCGGGATCATCTCGGCGGTGGCGTTGAGCTTCATGGTGCACGAGCCCAGCGGGATCATCGTGCGGTCCATCGCCAGGTCCTTGTCGGCCAGTGAACGCAGGTAGCGCAGCAGTTCGTGCTCGCTGTGGTGCGTGTTGAACACCGGATGGGTCAGGAACGCGGACTGGCGCAGCAGCCCGGCCGGCAGCGCGTCGGCGGTGCTGGCATCCAGTGCATCGACATCGGCTTGGGCACCGAAGACGGCGGCCAGCGCGACCACATCGGCGCGGGTGGCGGTCTCGTCCAGGCTGATGCCGACCGAGTCGCTGTCGATCGCGCGCAGGTTGTAGCCGGCGGCGCGCGCCTTGGCGTGGATCTCATCGGCGTGCACGCCGGTGACGTGCAGGGTGTCGAAGAAGTCGCCAGCAACCTGTACGCCGGCCTTGCGCAGTGCGGCGGCCAGGATCGCGGCCAGGCGGTGCGTGCGGCGGGCGATGCGGGTCAGGCCTTCCGGACCGTGGTAGACGGCGTACATCGAGGCCATCACCGCCAGCAGGACCTGTGCGGTACAGATGTTGGAGGTGGCCTTCTCGCGGCGGATATGCTGTTCGCGGGTCTGCAGGGTCAGGCGGTAGGCCGGGTTGCCCTGCGCATCGATCGAGACGCCGATCAGGCGGCCGGGCATCGAGCGCTTGTAGGCGTCGCGGCAGGCCATGAACGCCGCGTGCGGGCCACCGAAGCCGAACGGCACGCCGAAACGCTGGCTGTTGCCGACCACGATGTCCGCGCCCCATTCGCCCGGTGCGGCGAGCAGGGTCAGCGCCAGCAGATCGGTGGCCACGGCGACCAGGCCGCCGCGTGCATGCACGGCCTCGACCAGTGCCCGGTAGTCGGCCACCTGGCCGAACGTATCCGGATACTGCAGCAGCACGCCGAAGCTGTCCGCTTCCAGCGCTTCGGCCGGGGTGCCGACGCGCAGCACGATGCCCATGGGCTCGGCGCGGGTGCGCAGCAGCTCCAGGGTCTGCGGGTGCACGGCATCGTGCACGAAGAAGGTGTCCGACTTCGACTTGGCCGAACGCTTGGCCAGGGTCATCGCTTCGGCCGCTGCGGTGGCTTCGTCCAGCAGCGAGGCGTTGGCGATCTCCATGCCGGTCAGGTCGGCGCACAGGGTCTGGAAGTTGATCAGCGCTTCCATGCGGCCCTGCGAGATCTCTGCCTGGTACGGGGTGTAGGCGGTGTACCAGGCCGGGTTTTCCAGGATGTTGCGCAGGATCACGTTCGGCGTGTGGGTGCCGTAATACCCCTGGCCGATGAAGCTGCGCAGCACGGTGTTCTTGTCGGCGATCGCGCGGATCTTCGCCAGCGCCTCCACTTCGGTGATCGACTCCGGCAGCGCCAGCGCTGCCGGCGACTTGATCTTGGCCGGCACAATGGCATCGGTCATCGCATCCAGCGACGCGTGGCCGACGACGTCGAGCATCTGCGCGATCTCGGCGTCGTTGGGGCCGATATGACGCTCGACGAACGCACTGTGGTGCTCGAGCTCACGCAGGGAAGGGGTGTTCTGGGACATGGCGAAGGATCCGTCAGGAAAGGGCACACGCACGGGCACAAGCCGCCGGATGGCGGGCTGCGGGGCGCCCCTCTGTCCTTTTGCCTGAGAGTTTGGAAGCGCGGCTGGCCGCAGCTTCGTGCCCCTTCGGCGCCGGATCGAACCGGTCTCTCCAGAGTTGTGTTGCGGGTGGTATCGGGCCTGAGCGATTACGGGCGTTGCGCCTTCGGCAGCGGTGTTCCGCTTCTCCCACCGTGTTGCCCGCCGATTATAGCCGGTTATGGCCTGCTGCCGGGGCCGCCCGGGCAGGGCCGGCGCCTGAATGGCCGATGGCCCGGGGCGTGCGTTTTGTGCGGTGCTGCATGGCATCGGGCGCATTCCCCGCCTATCATGGGCGGATACCCGAATTCATCTGGCGCCGTCCCTGCTGCAGCGGGACCGGCGCCCGCCGTGCGTGCCGCGCATGGCCTTGCCGGACACCGTTCACATGACCGCCGCTGTTGCTCCGTCCACCCGTCGCATGGCCCTGCTGCTCGCGGGCCTGGCCATGTTCGGCCCGTTCTCCATCGACACCATTTTCCCGGCCTTCCCGCAGCTGGCCCAGCGCCTGGCGGTGGATGAGGTGGCCGTCCAGCAGACCATCAGCGTCTACCTGCTGTTCTATGGCCTGATGAGCCTGGCGCATGGGCCGCTGTCCGATGCCTGGGGCCGCAAGCGGGTGATTTTGGGCGGCCTGGTGGTGTTTGCCGGGGCCTCGGTCGGCTGCGCGCTGTCCACTGACCTGCCGACCCTGCTGGCGTTCCGCGCGCTGCAGGGCCTGTCGGCGGGCGTGGGCATGATCGTCGGCCGCGCGGTGATCCGTGACCTGTACCACGGCCATGACGCCCAGCGGTTGATGAGCCAGGTCTCGATGCTGTTCGGCATCGCGCCGGCCATCGCCCCGATCATCGGTGGCTGGATTCTGCTCAGCGGTGCCGGCTGGCCGCTGATCTTCTGGTTCCTCGTGGTGTTCTCGCTGCTGCTGCTGGTGGCCACCGCGCGCTTCCTGCCGGAAACGCATCCGCCGGAGGCGCGGGTACCGCTGTCGCCGCGCGCACTGCTGCGTGACTATGTGCGCATCGGCTTCAACCCGCGTTTCCTGCGCCTGGCACTTGCCGGCAGCATCGGCTTCGGCGGCATTTTCCTGTACATCGCTTCCGCGCCGGTGTTCGTGATGCAGCACCTGCATCTGGGCGAAGGCGATTTCGCCTGGCTGTTCATTCCCACCATCGGTGGCATGACGGCCGGCGCGTTCCTGTCCGGGCGCATGGCCGGGCACACCACGCCGACCCGGCAGGTGACCATCGGCTTCTCCCTGTGCGCGCTGTCGACACTGCTCAACGTCGGCTACGTGGTGCTGGCGGCGCAGTTCGCGCTGCCGTGGGCGGTACTGCCCATTTTCCTGGGCGGCATGGGCATGGCGCTGATCTTCCCGATCCTGGCGCTGGCCGTGCTCGACATGTATCCGCACCAGCGCGGCCTGGCTTCGTCGCTGCAGGCCTTCGCGCAGCTGATGATCAGCACCGTTGTGGCCGGTGTCGTGTCGCCCCTGCTCAGTGCCAGCCCGCTGCATCTGGCGCTGGGCCAGGCCGGCTTCTTCGCCGCCGGGTTTGTGTTCTGGTACTGGGAACACCGCCGTGAGCGCGCAGTGCAGGCCTTGGTCACGGACCTCTGACCGGCCGCAGGGGCGGTGGCGGGCGACCCGTGAAGCGGCGCCACGGCCGGGGTGCGCTATCCTTGCGCCCCCCCGTAGCGATGCCGCCCCCATGTCCACCACCTCCAAGACCCGTCGCGACCAGCGCCGCCGCCAGGAAGAGAAGGCTGCCAACAAGGCCGCTGCCCAGACTTCGCCGGTGGAGCCGCATGCCGAACTGCGTGATGCGCAGCGCACGCTGCTGGCAGGTGTCGTGCGCCGCGATGGCGAGTGGGTGCTGGGCATGGATGGCCGTATCGCCGGACATAGCGAGAGCGCCGCGCAGGTACTGGCGTTGATCATGCAAGCCGGTGAACTGCACGAGCGCAACGGTACGCCGGTGCGTCTGATGTATTCCGACGCGCTGCGCGATGCCGCGCAGGCCGAGGCCAGGAAGAAGGGCCAGACCTTTGAGGAATACAAGGCCGAGCTGGCCGCCGCGATGGCGGCGAAGAAGAACAGCTGACCCGTA
>NZ_JAODZG010000057.1:0-22174 GCF_029835135.1 Stenotrophomonas sp. GD04145
ATCCACGCAGGGCGTGGATGGCCCCACCCTCACCGGGAAACTGTCGAAGGTGGGGCGGTGTCGGAGTGCGGGGTGTCAGCCGCATGGATGCGGCTGCCAAGCCTACACGGACGTACTTGCGGCGTCCCCGCACTCCGACACCGCCCCACCAGACCGCGGATCAGCCCAGAGCCGGCTGTTGCCTTTGACGTTGCACTGGCTTGCAGCAGGTGCAGGGCGCAGCCCTGCCGAACCCCTACCCCTCCCTCCGGGGTAAACTAGCGCGATGGCTTCCCGTCCCGCGCACGACCTGCTCAACCGCGTCTTTGGTTACGACGATTTCCGTGGTCCGCAGCAGGACATCGTGGAGCACGTGGCTGCCGGTCACGACGCCCTGGTGTTGATGCCCACCGGCGGTGGCAAGTCGCTGTGCTACCAGGTGCCCGCCCTGCTGCGCGACGGATGCGGCATTGTCATCTCACCGCTGATCGCACTGATGCAGGACCAGGTCGAAGCCCTGCGCCAGCTGGGCGTGCGCGCCGAATACCTGAACTCGACGCTGGACGCGGACACTGCCGGCCGCGTCGAACGCGAACTGCTGGCCGGCGAGCTGGACATGCTCTATGTCGCACCCGAGCGCCTGCTGACGGGTCGCTTCCTGTCCCTGCTCTCGCGCAGCCGGATCGCCCTGTTCGCGATCGACGAGGCCCATTGCGTGTCGCAATGGGGCCATGACTTCCGCCCCGAGTACCGCCAGCTGACGGTGCTGCACGAGCGCTGGCCGCAGATTCCCCGGATTGCCCTGACAGCCACCGCCGATCCGCCGACCCAGCGCGAGATCGCCGAGCGCCTGGACCTGCAGGATGCCCGCCATTTCGTCAGCTCCTTCGACCGCCCCAACATCCGCTACACCGTGGTGCAGAAGGACAACGCACGCAAGCAGCTGACCGATTTCCTGCGCGGCCATCGCGGCGAGGCGGGCATCGTCTACTGCATGTCGCGGCGCAAGGTCGAGGAAACCGCCGAGTACCTGCGCGGACAGGGCTTCAACGCCCTGCCCTACCACGCCGGCCTGCCCGCCGACGTCCGCGCGGACAACCAGCGCCGCTTCCTGCGCGAGGACGGCATCGTCATGTGCGCCACCATCGCCTTCGGCATGGGCATCGACAAGCCGGACGTGCGCTTCGTTGCGCATACCGATCTGCCCAAGTCGATGGAAGGCTACTACCAGGAAACCGGCCGCGCCGGCCGCGATGGCGAAGCGGCCGAAGCATGGCTGTGCTACGGCCTGGGCGACGTCGTGCTGCTCAAGCAGATGATCGAGCAGTCCGAAGCCGGCGAGGAACGCAAGCAGCTGGAGCGGTCCAAGCTCGACCACCTGCTCGGCTATTGCGAATCCATGCAATGCCGCCGCCAGGTGCTGCTGGCCGGCTTCGGGGAGACCTATCCCCGCCCCTGCGGCAACTGCGACAACTGCCTGACCCCGCCGGCGGCATGGGACGCGACGGTTCCCGCGCAGAAGGCGCTGAGCTGCGTCTACCGCAGCGGCCAGCGCTACGGCGTCGGCCACCTGATCGACATCCTGCGCGGCAGCGAGAACGAGAAGGTGCGCCAGCAAGGTCATGACCAGCTCAGCACCTACGCCATCGGCCGGGACCTGGATGCACGGACCTGGCGCAGCGTATTCCGCCAGCTGGTGGCCGCCAGCCTGCTCGAAGTGGATAGCGAAGGCCACGGTGGCCTGCGCCTGACCGATGCCAGCCGCGACGTACTGAAGGGCCGCCGCACGGTGAACATGCGCCGCGAGGCTGCGACCAGCGCCGGCCGCGAACGCAGCGCGCAGCGCACCGGCCTGTCGGTCCCCCCGCAGGATCTGGCCCTGTTCAATGCCCTGCGCGGCCTGCGTGCCGAACTGGCCCGCGAGCAGAACGTGCCGGCCTTCGTGATCTTCCACGACAGTACCCTGCGCAACATCGCCGAACAGCGCCCCACCAGCCTGGACGAGCTGGCCCGGGTCGGCGGCATCGGGGGCACCAAGCTGAGCCGCTATGGTCCGCGCCTGGTGGAAATCGTGCGCGAAGAGGGGTAGCGCCGGGCCTCCTGTAGAGCCGAGCCCACGCTCGGCTGTTGCCGCAGAAGCAGCCGAGCGCGGGCTCGGCTCTACATTGGTGCCGCTCCAATCTTGAACCGGCCATTCAGCCGGAAGTGCATCCGGGCCCGCTTGCGGCTAGATTAGCGCCATGTCCCTGGCCTCGACCCTGCTCCGCGTCGTGCTCATGCTCAGCCTGTTGCTCAACGGGCTGAACGCGGCCATGGCCAGCGGTCATGAGGAGATGGGCCGCATGGCCCACGTGATGATGGCGACGATGGCGGGCGACGCCGACTGCCATCACCACGCCGCCATGTCCGCCGACGAGGCGCCGCAGGCCCAACCGGCGGCCCACGATGCGCATTGCCAGATCAAGGACTGCCTGCGCAGCTGTGCCCAGCATCCCCTGCTGGCGGTGCAGGCGCTGCCCTTCATGGCCGGTCCCGGCCTGTCGCTGACACCGCAGCCGATGCCGGCCAACGGCCGCCCGGCGCCGCCGTTGCCGCCACTTTCCCGCCCTCCCATCGCCTGATCCACACGCGTCGTGCGCCACGCGCACTCAAGCCGGCCCGCTGCCGGCGTCCTACCGTGTCTGGAGTCACCACCATGAATACCCGCATTCCCCCCGGCCCGGGCGCCCTGCCCATGCCGTCGCGCCGCCTGTTCGTTCAGGGTCTCGCCGCTGGCGGCGTGGTTGCCGGCATCGCCGCGGTCGGCGTGCCGCAGCGAGCGCTCGCTGCGGCCAGTGCCGCCCCGCGCCTGGCCGGCGCACCCGCCGTGCTGACCGATACCCGCCTGGAACTGGCCATCGGCGAATCGCTGGCCAACTTCACTGGTCGCACCCGGCCGGCGATCACCGTCAACGGCTCACTGCCGGCACCGATCCTGCGCTGGCGCGAGGGCCAGACCGTGGATCTGTTCGTACGCAATACGCTGGACCGCCACCCGACCTCGATCCACTGGCACGGCATCCTGCTGCCGGCCAACATGGACGGCGTCCCGGGCCTGAGCTTCAACGGCATCGGTCCCGGCGAGACCTACCACTACCACTTCCAGCTCAAGCAGTCGGGCACGTACTGGTATCACAGCCATTCGATGTTCCAGGAGCAGGCCGGCCTGTATGGCGCACTGATCATCGACCCGGCCGAGCCGGCCCCGTACCGGCACGACCGCGAGCACGTGATCATGCTGTCGGACTGGACCGACATGGACCCGGGTGCACTGTTCCGGCGCATGAAGAAGCTCGCCGAGCACGACAACTACTACAAGCGCACCCTGCCCGACTTCGTGCGCGATGTGCGCCGCGATGGCTGGTCCGCGGCGCTGTCCGACCGCGGCATGTGGGGACGGATGCGGATGACACCCACCGACATCTCCGACATCAACGCGCATACGTACACCTACCTGATGAACGGCACCGCGCCGGCCGGCAACTGGACCGGGCTGTTCCGCACTGGCGAGAAGGTGCTGCTGCGCTTCATCAACGGCGCCTCGATGACCTACTTCGACGTGCGCATTCCCGGCCTGAAGATGACCGTGGTCGCTGCCGATGGCCAGTACATCCATCCGGTCAGCATCGATGAGTTCCGCATCGCCCCCGCCGAGACCTACGACGTGCTGGTCGAACCCAGCGGACAGGATGCGTTCACCATCTTCTGCCAGGACATGGGCCGCACCGGCTACGCGGCCGGCACCCTGGCCGTGCGCCACGGCCTGCGGGCGCCGGTTCCCGCCCGCGACCCACGCCCGATGCTGACGATGAGCGATATGGGTCACGACATGGGCGGCGGTCACGGCGGTCATGACATGGCCGCGATGAAAGGCATGGAAGGCGGCTGCGGCGCCAGCATGGGTCACGGCGCGCATGGCGGCGCAGCCACCACCGGCAAGGCACCGCAGCACCCGGCCAGCGAACGCAACAATCCGCTGGTGGACATGCAGAGCTCGGCCACCGATCCCAAGCTGGACGACCCCGGCATCGGCCTGCGCGACAACGGCCGCCAGGTGCTGACCTACGGCGCGATGCGCAGCCTGTTCGGGGACCCCGATGGCCGCGAGCCCAGCCGTGAGATCGAGCTGCACCTGACCGGCCACATGGAGAAGTTCTCGTGGTCGTTCGACGGCATTCCATTCGCCAGCGCCGAGCCACTGCGGCTGAACTACGGCGAGCGCATGCGCATCGTGCTGGTCAACGACACGATGATGCAGCATCCGATCCACCTGCATGGCGTCTGGAGCGATGTGGAGGACGCGCAGGGCAACTTCCAGCTGCGCAAGCACACGGTGGACATGCCGCCGGGCACCCGCCGCAGCTACCGCGTTCGCGCCGACGCGCTCGGCCGCTGGGCCTATCACTGCCACCTGCTCTACCACATGGAAGCGGGGATGATGCGCGAAGTGAGGATCGAAGAATGAAGCGCTCCCTTTTCTCCCCCAGCCTGCTGGCAATGGCCCTGAGCGTCGCACTGCCTGCCTTCGCACAGTCGCACGCAGGCCATGACAGGCCCACGCCCGCACCGGCACCGGCGCCGAAGACCAAGCAGCCCACTGCCGAAGACGCGGTTGATCACTCGAAGATGGATCACTCGCAGATGGATCACGCGGCGATGGGTCACGGCACGTCCGCGCCGACCGAGCCGCGCGAGCCGATTCCAGTGCCCACCGACGCCGATCGTGCCGCCGCGTTCCCGCCCATCGCCCATGGCGCGATGGAGCATGCGCCGGAGATCAACAGCCTGCTGCTGATCGACCGCCTGGAGCATTGGGACGGCAAAAACAGCAACGGCCAGGCCTGGGAGGCCACCGGCTGGATCGGCGGCAACATCAACCGCCTGTGGCTGCGCACCGATGGCGAGCGCAGTGAGGGCCGCACCGAATCCTCGGCGGTGGAAGCACTGTACGGGCGCAGCGTGTCGCCCTGGTGGGATGTGCTGGTGGGTGTCCGCCAGGACTTCCGCCCCGCCGATTCCCGAACCTGGGCGGCCATCGGCATCCAGGGCCTGGCGCCGTACAAGTTCGAGAGTTCAGCGACGCTCTATGCCGGCTCCGGCGGACAGCTGCTGGCCAAGGCCGAAGTGGAGTACGACGTGCTGCTGACCAACCGGCTGATCCTGCAGCCGCTGGTGGAGGCCACCGTGGCCAGCAAGGACGAACCGGAGTACGGCATCGGGCGCGGCCTGAACAAGGTCGAGGCCGGACTGCGCCTGCGCTACGAGTTCAGCCGCCGCTTCGCGCCTTACATCGGTATTACCCATGAGCGCAGTTTCGGCGATACCGCCGACTATGCCGGCGACCACGCGCGCGACACGCGCTGGGTAGCGGGCGTGCGCATGTGGTTCTAGTCGGCACAATGCGTGCAGCAGCCGGCCCCGGTTCAGACCGGGGCCGGCTACACTGCGGCACGTTCTTTCGCAGCTTGCATCATGGCCTTGCAGATCCGCCGCGCCACCTTCGCCGACGCTGAAGCGCTCTCAGCGATCGCCATCGCCACCTACACCGAAACCTGGGGCGACTCCTATCCGCCGCAGGATCTGCATGCGTTCCTGCATGCGCACTACAGCACGCAGCCGCAGCGCATCGAGCTGTCCGATCCACGCAGCGCGGTCTGGCTGCTGCTCGATGGCGATACGGTGGTTGGCTATCTGGCCGCAGGAGCCAACACCCTGCCGCATGTCGACGCCCGCGACGGCGACATCGAACTCAAGCGCCTGTATGTGCTGGCGGCGTACCAGAACGGCGGCCACGGGGCGCGCCTGATGGAGGCGTTCCTGCATTGGCTGGATACGCCGCAACGCCGCACCCTGTGGGTCGGCGTCTGGGAGGAGAACCTCGGCGCACAGCGCTTCTACGCGCGCTACGGTTGCAGCAAGGCCGGCGAATACGACTTCATCGTCGGCGACAGCCGCGATCGCGAGTTCATCCTGCGCCGGGCCTGACGCCCCCGGGATCGCCGCTGCCCCGTGGGCCTGTCAGAAATCGAACAGGTCGGACAGGAAGCTTTCCTTCTTCTTTTTCTTGTAGCCGTAACCGTGCTGGCCACGGTTTTCGTCGTGACGCTGGCCAAGGTGGCGGGTATCGCGGTGCATCACCGGCGGTGGCACTGCCGCCGGTTGTGCCTGTGCTGGCGGCGGTGGCGGCACCGCCGCACCGGCATTGGCGCGCTCGATGATCTTGTCCAGCTCGCCACGATCCAGCCACACGCCGCGGCACTCTGGGCAGTAGTCGATCTCGATGCCGTGGCGCTCGGCCATCTGCAGGGTCTGGGTCTTGCACACGGGGCACAGCATCGGCATCGCTCCTGTCAGGTCTGATCTGGACTCTACCTGCTCTGCGATGACTGTCCGGCAACGCATGACCGATGGCAGGGGGACTTCCGGCGCGTGCCCTGCATCGCGCCGCCTCGCACACTGCGGTCTGGTCCCGCATGGAATGCGCTGATGAGTGTCCTGCCCCGCCTGCCGACTGCCGCCCGGATCCTGCTGGTCCTGCTGGGAACGGGCCTGGGGCTGAACGTACGTGACATCGCGGCGGCGCTGGGGCGGCCCATCCCCGGCCTGCCGATCCCCTATGGCGGCAGCCTGCTCGACAACGCCCTGGCGGTGCTGGTGGCCGTGCTGCTGGCCCTGCTGCTGCGTCCGCGCCACATGGGGTTGGCCGAAAGCCTCGGCCTGCGCGGCAACGGGATGCGCGGACCGCTATGGGTGCTGCTGGCCAGCCTGCCCTGCTGGGTGGGTCTGGCCGTGCTCGGCCGACCCAACACGGCGCTGACCGCCCTCGATGCGACGATGCTGGCCGTTCTGTTCCCGCTGGCCGAAGAGATTCTGTTCCGCGGCCTGGGCTTCATTCTGCTGGTGAAGATCGTGCGCGGCCCGTGGCCCTTGCTCGCACTGCCGCAGGCCCTGTTGTTCGGCATGGTGCACTGGCTTGGATTCGGCGGTTTCGATGGCGGTGGGGTGGCGCTGTTCGTCGGCGCAGTGATCGCCCTGGGGGGCTTTGTCTTCGCCTGGCTGGACCGCCTGGATGGCAACACCCTGTGGTGCGGCCTGGCGCTGCACGTGTCGATGAACCTGGCCTGGAACGTGTTCAGCCTGGATGACGCCGCCGCGCTGGGTTGGCAGGCCACCAGCCTGCGCATCGGCACGGCTCTGCTGGCGGTCGCGGTCCTGGCCTGGGGCGCGCACCGGCGCCGCCGCCTGTAACACCGACGTGGCTTGCCGTGCACGCCGGGATCACTACCGGATTGCGCATACTTGCGCGCCTTTTCACCGTCGCTGTCCGGAGTTGTCGCGTCATGTTGCTGTCCAAGCGCCACGTTGAACCGCGCGTCCTGCTGATCGAGGACGCGGAGGAGACCCGCGAACTGAGCCGCATGGCGCTGGAAAGCCAGGCCTGCCACGTGGTGGGGGTGAGCTCTGCCGAAGCGGCACTGGGCCTGCTGGCCGCCGGCGAGCGCTTCGACCTGCTGTTCACCGACGTCAATCTGGGCCCGATCAGCGGCATCGAAGCCGCCAACCGGGTCCGCGGCCTGCATCCCCAGCTGCCGATCCTGGTGACATCGGGCATGGACCAGCACGCCGTCCTGCCGCAGCTGCGCGACGGCATCCATTTCCTGCCCAAGCCGTACAACATGAGCGAACTGCTCGATGCCATCCGCCTGTGCTTCCGCCATGCGGATGTGGGCGTATTGACCGGGCCGGATGCACAGGCGGCGTGAAGCAGTCATCACGTCCTGCGTGGATGACCTCCGCCCTCAACCGCCGGTATACGGCCCTTCGCCCGGCAACACTTCCAGCAGCGCACGGGTGATCACCCGCGGGTAGACGGTCAGGTGATCCTCACCGTCGATCACCACGTTGTCCACCTTCAGCTTGCGGCCACTGCGCTCAAGCTGGGCGGTAAAGTCGGCGGTCTGCCGCAGCATGTCGTTGCCGGTTGAATAGCGCGGTCCCGGCTTGTCCGTTTCATAGCTGCCCACCGACAGCAGCACGCGGGTGGGCTGCGCCGGGATGACGGCGGCGTCCTGCATGCGTGGCAGCAGCAGCTGATCGAACCACAGCGAAGGACTGGACAGGATGTAGGTGCTGAACATGTCCGGGTGGGTCGTCAGCACATAGGCGCCGAACAAAGCGCCATAGGAGTGGCCTGCGAACATGCGTCGGCCGGGATCGGTGCGGTAGCGCGCATCGACCATCGGCAGCACCTGCGCCGCCAGGAAATCGCGGTAATGCGCGGCCCCGCCGTAGGTGACGTCATTGCTGTAGTAGCCATCGACCGTGCGCGCGGGATTGCTGGGCGTGTAGTCGCGCGAGCGGCTCTGCTTGGAAGTCAGCCCCTCCTGCGGCGGCAGCCCGACCAGGATGAAGTTCTCGATGTTGACGCCCTGCTGCCCCACCAGGTTGCGCACGCTGCGTACCAGCGGGAAGCTGTACAGCGCGTCGGTCACGTACAGCACCGGATAGCGCTTTTCCGGATGTGCGGCGTAGTCGGCCGGCAACGCCACCCACACCGGGTAATCGCGGCCGACCGGATCGTGCACGCGCAGCGCCTCGGTATCCGGCAGCACCACACCCGGCGCGACGGTAGACGCGCTTTGCTTTGCCTCACTCTGCGCCGCCGGTGGCGCCACTGACATCGCACAGCCACTTACGGCCAGACAGGCCGCCACACTCCATCCACGCACACGCTGCATCCACACGCTCCCGTTACGGGCGGCGCACCGGATGGCGCCGCTGCCGCATCCTTGCATGCGGTGCACGCCGGTGCCAGTGCGGTCAGGGCGAAGCCGCTGGCGGCGCCGGGAACAGCGTGCGCAGTGCCTGCAATGCGGCCGGGTGATAGATCGTGGAGTGGGTTTCTTCCGGCAGCGGCAGGTACTTCACCAGCGGCGACGGCGACGGCTGTTGCAGCAGCGTGGCCAACTGCGCCGCGGAACTGGCCAGTTCCGGTTGCCCACTGCTGGCCAGGAACACGCGTGGCTTTGCCTGCGTCACCGCCGGCAGCTGCGTGGCTGCGCCGGCCAGCAAGGTGCCACGGTTCCACCACAGGCTGGGATCGAGCGCGATGTAGCTGTTGAACAGCGCCGGTTCCTGCAGCAGTGTTTCAACCACGAACAGGCCGGCCAACGATTCGCCGATCAACGCACGCTCGTCGGTGGTCGGGTAGCGCTGGCGCACCTGCGGCATCAGTTCATCGCGCAGGAAGGTGCGGTAGGCCGCCGAACCGCCGATGCGCGGCGCGATCTTCTGGTCCTGCGGGTCCTTGCTGGGGCCGGTCATGTCGCGGCGGCGCTCGGTGTTCTCGATGCCAACCAGCAGGAACGGACGCATGCTGCCGTTGCCGGTCAGCACCTGCACCAGCCCCGCCACATGCAGGAAGTCCTCGCCGATGCCGCCGTCGGGCATGTAGAGCACCGGCAGCGGTGCCTTCGGATCCAGGCCCCACGGCTGCGGGCGGTAGACATTGATGCGGCGGGTCTCGCCCAGCGCCTTCGATTGCACGGTGAAGGTCTCGCCGATGACGAGCGGCGCGGCCGGCGTTGTCTGCGCGGACGGCGCGGGTTCGGCGGCCATCAGTGGCGCGGCGGAGACGGCGGACAACAACAGCGACAGCACGATGGGGCGCATGGGAGAACCCGTCCTGGGAAAGAGGCCGAGCATAGCGCGAGGTCGCTGTAGATCCACGCCAAACGTGGATGGATCACTGTAGAGCCGAGCCCACGCTCGGCTTGGCCCTGACGCGAACTGCAGCCGAGCATGGCTCGGCTCTACAACACCTCGCTCTGGCGCGGACGCCAACATCTCGGTCGTCGCAAATGCACCGATTTTCGAGGGTACGACTCGCAGGCCTTGCCACCGCTGCAGGCGAAAGTCACGCCCATTTTCCACGCGACACATCACGACATGGTCGCCGCCACCCGCTGTTCTCGACAACTTCCAACGCGATAAACCGGGCGTAAGCATCAACACGTCGCGTACTGTCGCTTGCCGCATCAGATGCGCCTGCGCCACCATCGTCGCGCGCCTTGGTTCCGCATTTCTCTTCGGAGAATCCTCATTGAAATCCAAGCGCGTGCGTAAACACCATGCAGCGCCACCGACAACGGGTGGCGCCGGGCCTGCAAGCCCATGATGACTGTAAGCATGTTGTTTGCGCTCACCCGCCGACACTGTCTCTGGACCGTGCCGGCGGGTGATCCGTCGGCCTTCATGGCGGGCGGTGCGTGGGGGTTTTCGGACCCGCCGGTTAACTGCTTACTGTCATCCCGGCTTGCAGCCACGCATCGCCTGCCACCCGTCCTGCGCGGTGGCATTCCCACCCCAGCGCCGAGGAAGCCGACATGAACCAGCGTCCGCCGTATGTTTCAGATACCGCCAGCGTCAACGATGACGATGACAACCCATCGCCCGAACTGAGCACCTTCCTGGGCTGCCTGAAACGCATCCGCGCGGGTGAAGGTGCCGATGGTCTGCCCTGGCCTGAGGCCGACGTTTCCCCAGGGCGTGGGGTTGCCCTGTCGCGGGTGGAGCGGGCGGCCATCGGCATGCTCACCGTGGCGGAAATGCTGCACGCCGCCGACCGCTGCCGGGAAATGGCAACGCCGGACCGGCATCTGGACTCCGGGGTGGTGGAAGGGCTGTTCTTCGCCTGCCGCAGCCTGGCGGAACTGGTGTGCAGGGATGTGCGGGCCGAGTAGCCCGCTGCCGCAAAGCGGTCCATACTCGGGCCGGACCGGTCCATCGTCATGTTCAAACTTACAAGGAGGTACACATGTTGAATGCAATGATCGTCGTAGCACTGGCCGCAGGCCCAACCGCATCCGCACCGTATGGCGACTGCCTGCTCGCTAACCTCCAGCCCGGGCTGTCCGACCGTGCAGTGCAACTGGTGCAGCAGGCCTGCGCCGTAAAACACCCGGACAGCTTCGCTGCATCAGTGGAACTGGAGCGCAGATACAGCATCCAACGGCAGGCGCGGTTCGATGCAGATCGTGCCGCGGCAGAGCGGGCCGCGAATGCTGCCGCCCGCGCTGCGAATGTCGCTGCCACCGTGGCGGCGGAACGCGAGGCAGCAGAGGCCAAGGCTGCGACGGCGAAGTAGCCTCCACAGGAGGTGGGGAACGCACCCATTGATCGCTGTCCAAGGAAAGGAATTCCCATGCAGATGAAGTCGCTTGCTTTCGGCATCGCGCTGTTGACGAGTGTGTCTGTCGGCCCGGCACTGGCCGGTGCACAAGCCGCCCCCGTAAAGGCGCGCACCACCTTGGAATCGCGGACGACCTGGCCAGCAGGCTCCGTCGAGGCCGCGTCCATTCTGGCGTGGGTCAAGGCACGGTCTCCCGGACATGCGCCCATCACCTCTGGGGGAGATATCTCGATTGTCCGCAGGCAGATTGAGCCACAGCCGCTGACTCGAACATCCAGCGGCCCAACCGTGGAGCTGCCCGTCTCAGGGCGGCAGGGCGAGGCGATCACGATCACTACTCGCCAGGCAGATGGCTCCATCGAAACCTGGGCCCATACAGGGATCGACAGCGGGTGGATGCTGGTTGAGTATCACTTCAAGCGCGGCTTCAGCCCCGAGAGCATGAACTAGTCCAGTTCCGCTTTGCACTCCTGTACGGCCCTGGAATGCTCCGCGATCTGCGTCGGATTTTCGTCCAGCATCTCCGCTCCATGCCGCACATGCATCAAAACAGGCCGCCGCAGCGTTGACTGCGCGGTGCTAGGATTCAAGCCACCAGTCCAGGGTCCAACCGTATGAGCAGCTTCAGCTTCTGGCATTGGATGATCGTGCTTGCGGCCGTGCTGATCCCGGCCGGGATCGCCGCTGTCCTTGCCTATGTGCTGTTCCGAAGCCAGAAAGTGAAGTCGTGAGCGACACGCAATCGTCAGCCCCATGCAACGTCTGCGCGCAGCCGCAGAATGGGGCGCAGATGGAGAATGAAGCGCGTTGCCCTTGGCCTTGAGGCGGAGGACGATCCAAAGAAAAGGCGCCCCGAAGGACGCTTAAGTCTCTGAGTGCAATGGTGGGCCGTGTAGGATTCGAACCTACGACCAAAAGATTAAAAGTCTTCTGCTCTACCGACTGAGCTAACGGCCCGGTGCACTGCCCCAGCCGCGTGGCGGGGGTGGGCATTCTACCCCACTTTGCCACGCGACGCGAAACCCCATACCCGCAGCCCGGGCAATCAAGCGCCCGGGCGGCCGGCTTGAACCGGCTTAAACCTTCCGCCCGCACCGCGCATCCCATCCCTGATCCCCACTGGAGAGCCTGGATGCGCCGCTGCCTGCCCCTGATCGCCGCACTGCTGTTGCCCGGCGCCGCGCTGGCAGCGCCGTCCCCGGTGCGTAGCGACGACATCGCCCGCTTCTGGGCGACCTACGATGCGGTGCGCGCCGAACCCGATGCCGAGCGCCGGGTGGCGCTCGTGCAGCAGCGCTACGTCGACCCGGGCAGTCCCGGCCTGCATGCGCTGATGCAGGTCCGCAATTACACCGCGCGCGAGTATGCCGATGCCATGCGCGCGTGGCCGCGCTTCTGGAACTCGGTAAGGCCACTGACAGCCAACGCCCGCAGTGCCAGCGCGACGCTGGAACAGGATCTCATGGCCTTCCGCACGCTCTACCCCGCCCTGCGCCCGGCCACGATCACCTATGCGGTGGGCGTGCTGCGTACCGGCGGCACCACGCTGGGCGACCAGGTGCTGATCGGTGCGGAGATGGCACTGGGCGACGCGCGCGTGGATGTCAGCGAACTGCCGGAGCCGATGCGCAGCCGCCTGCGCATCTTCTATGACAGCCGCCCCGGCGCGAACAACGCGCAGAACAACCTGCATGAGTATGTGCACACCCAGCAACGCGAGACCACCGGCAATCTGGCCCAGTACACAGTGCGCGAAGGCGTGGCCGAGTACATCGCCGAGCGCATCAGCGGCAGGCGCCCTGCCCTGCCGCTCTATGACTACGGCCCGCTGCACGAGGCGGAGATACGTACCCGGTTCATCGCCGAGATGGACGGCGATGACCTGGACAACTGGCTGTACAACAGTGCCCGCAATCCGTTCGGCGTGAGCGACGTGGGCTACTACGCCGGCTATCGCATCGCGCAGGAGTACATGCGCCGGCAGGCCGATGAGAAGGCGGGGATCGCGCGGATGATCGAGCTGGACTACGCCGATCCCAAGGCGGTGCGGGCCTTCATCGAAGCTTCGGGTTGGTTGCAGCAGCGGTAGCGCCGGGCCATGCCCGGCGCAAAGTGCCAACCAAGGTTGGCACCCACCAGAGTCAGACCCTGCCCGGCGCACAGTGCCAACCAAAGGTTGGCACCCACCAGAGTCAGACCTGCCCGGCGCACAGTGCCAACCAAGGTTGGCACCCACCAGCGTCAGGCCTGCCAGGCGCACAGTGCCAACCAAGGTTGGCACCCACCAGTGTCAGACCTGCCCGGCGCACAGCGCCAACCAAGGTTGGCACCCACCACAATCAGGCCTGCCCGGCGCTCAGTGCCAACCAAGGTTGGCACCCACCACAGTCAGGCCTGCCCGGCGCTCAGTGCCAACCAAGGTTGGCACCCACCAGAGTCAGGCCTGCCCGGCGCTCAGTGCCAATCAAGGTTGGCACCCACCATTGGGGCATCAGCCCCCATCACCTCAGGCGTACAGCGTCGGGTCGGCCACGCCGGCGTCGGCGAAGCCCTGTGCACGCAGGCGGCAGGCATCGCAGTGGCCGCACGCGGCACCGTTGACATCAGCGTTGTAGCAGGACACGGTCAGACCGAAGTCCACGCCCAGGCGCACGCCCTCGCTGACGATCTGGCCCTTGCTCAGGAACTGCAGCGGCGCGTGCACCTTGATGCCTGCGCCTTCCACGCCGGACTTCGTCGCCAGGTTGGCCAGGGTCTGGAAGGCGGCGATGAATTCGGGGCGGCAGTCCGGGTAGCCGGAGTAATCCACGGCATTGACGCCACAGAAGATGTCGTTGGCGCCCAGCACTTCGGCCCAGCCCAGGGCCAGCGACAGCATGATGGTGTTGCGTGCGGGCACGTAGGTGACCGGAATGCCGGCACCGCCGGCCTCGGGCACGTCGATGTCATCGGTCAGTGCCGAGCCGCCGATGCTGCGCAGGTCCACATCCACGGTCTTGTGCGCGACCACGCCCTGAGCCTTGGCCACGCGTGCGGCGGCGTCCAGTTCGGAGGTGTGGCGCTGGCCATAGCGTACGCTCAGGGCATGCACGGCAAAGCCCTGTTCCTGGGCCATGGCGATGACGGCGGCTGAATCCATGCCGCCGGAGAGAAGCACGACTGCCTTCTTCATGGAAAATCTTCCGGTTGGGGGAGGAAAGCCAGCACGCTGTCCCGCGCCGGAGTTGCATCAGGAAACAAGGGTGGCCTCAGCGGCCCGGCTCATCGTTCCACAGAATCTTGTGCAGCTGCATCTGGAAGCGTACCGGAAGCCGGTCTTCAACAATCCAGTCGGCCAGCTGGCGCGCGGTGATCTCCCCCTTGCTGGGCGAGAAGAACACCGTGCAACGCTTCACCAGCTCGTGCTCGGCCAACAGGGCCTTGGCCCAGTCGTAGTCCTCGCGGCTGCAGATGACGAACTTGATCTGGTCGCGTGCGGTCAGCAGCGGCAGGTTCTCCCAGCGGTTGCGCGCCACCTCGGCCGAACCCGGGGTCTTGATGTCGACCACGCGTGATACGCGCGGGTCCACCGCGCTGACGTCCAGCGCACCGGACGTTTCCAGCGAGACGTCCAGGCCGGCGTCACACAGCTTCTGCAGCAGCACCAGGCAGCGCTTCTGCGCCAGCGGCTCGCCGCCGGTCACGCAGACGTGACGCACGCCCTGGGCCAGCACTTCGGCCACGATGTCGTCGATATCCCACCAGGTGCCGCCGTGGAAGGCGTAGGCGGTGTCGCAGTACTGGCAGCGCAGCGGGCAGCCGGTCAGGCGCACGAACACGGTCGGCCAGCCGGCGGTATCGGCTTCGCCCTGCAGCGAGGTGAAGATCTCGGTGATCTTCAGGCGCGGCAGGGGCGACTGCACGATGTCGCTGGGGGTGGCGACGGCGTTGGACGGGATAACGGCGGTCATGGCGGGAACTTCTTTGTGGGACACGTGGCGGATGGGCTACCGTGGCCGGTAACGAAAGCAGCCGAGCATGGCTCGGCTCTACAACAGCAACCGGACGGGCATGGCCCAGCCGGTGATGCGAGCCGCCGGGCATGGCCCGGCGCTACCGGATCCGGGCGGGTTGGCCGATCCGGAAACGAAAGCAGCCGAGCATGAGCTCGGCGCTACGGGACACATATTGTACGCCCGGTCAGCGGATCTGCTGGCCCAGGCGGATCGACTGCAGGCGGTCCTGCGCGGTGCGCGCGGCGTCCGAGCCGGGGTACTGCGCCACGACGGTCTCCAGCGTCTGCTGGGCCTGATCGACCTTGCCCTCGCCATACTGCGAGAGGCCGACCTTGAGCAGGCCGCCCGCGGCCTTGTCATGGGTCGGATAGCGTGAGAGCAGCTCGCGGAACTGGGTCTCGGCCATCGGGAAATTGCGGGTGGCGTAGTAGCTCTCGCCCAGCCAGTACAGTGCATTCGGCGCGTACACGCCGTTCGGATACAACTGCAGGAAGCTCAGGAACAGCTGCGCCGAATCATCGTACTTGCCGGCCTTGAGCGAATCGAAGGCGACGTTGTAGGCGGTGCGCTCGTCGCCCGTGGCGGCCAGACTGCCGGGATCGCCATGGATGGACGGCGGCCGCTCGGAAGTGGCCGCCGCTGCCGGTTTGGCCGGGGCCGGTGCGGCCTGCGGCGCGTTCGCCGGAACGGGGGGCAGGACCGGGGCATTGCCCCCTTCCAACCGGTTCAGGCGGCTGTCCAGGTCCAGGTACTGATCCTGGGCGGACTGCTTGAGCTGGGCGTTGTCGTGCTGCAACTGCTCGATCGAGGCCTGCAGGCTGGTCACCTGCTGCCGCAGCTGGTTGATCTGGTTCAACAGGTCCTGGTTGGCACTGTTGTTGTACATCTGCTGCTCGAGCGCGCCGACACGATCGGCCAGACTCTGTCGCTGTGCATGCGCCGGTGCGGCAGCCACGAGGGCTGCCGCAACGACCAGCATCAGTTTGATGCCAATGCGCATGGATTACTGCGCGGTGTAGACAATTTCGACGCGACGGTTCTGCGACCAGCAGGACTCGTTCGACTCGGTGCAGACCGGACGCTCTTCACCGTAGGACACGACGGTCAGCTGCGAAGCCGAGCCACCGTTGGCCTGCAGCGCCGAGCTGACGCCGTTGCCACGACGCTCGCCCAGGGCCTGGTTGTACGCGCGCGAACCACGCTCGTCGGTGTGGCCCTGCAGGGTGATGCGCGAGGACGGGCGGTCACGCAGGTACTTGGCGTGGCAAGCCATGATGGCCTGGAATTCCGGCTTCACGTCTTCCTTGTCCAGGTCGAAGTAGACAACGCGCTGGCGCAGGCAGGCATCGGTATCCAGGTCGCCCGGGCCGTACAGGCCGGAGGTCGACGGACCGGTCGGGGTGGTGGTCGAGGTGCCGGTGTCGACCGGGGCTGCCGGCTCTTCCTTCACCTTCTTCGAGCAACCGGCCAGGACGGCCACAGACAGCAGGGAAACAAGCAGAACACGGGTGGACTTGTTCATGGCGATACCTTTGTGGCTCCTAGGCCGATGAGGGGTTCAAGACAGCGAAAATATTAACACTCTTTTAGCGCTGGGTACGGTATGGGGACCATGCCGGCTCGCGCACATCACCATCGGCCAGAACCAGGCGCTGGCGAACCCGCGCATCGGCCGAAACGGCATACAACACACCACGGCCACCTTCGCGGGCGGCGTACAGCACCATGCTTGCGTTGGGCGCAAAGCTCGGCGATTCATCCAGCGAACCCGGGGACAGGGTGCTCCAGCGCGGCGAGCCCAGCGAGCTGTCCATCATCGCGATCTTGTAGCTGTTGCCCGAGCCCTGGGCCACGGCGATCTTCTTGCCGTCGTAGGACACCGAGGGCTTGGCGTTGTAGTTGCCCTGGAAGGTCACGCGCTCGGCGCTGCCGCCGCCGGCACCGACCTTGTAGACCTGCGGACGGCCGCCGCGGTCGGAGGTGAAGTACACCGCGCTGCCGTCCGGTGCCCAGGTCGGCTCGGTATCGATGGCGAAGTGGTTGGTCAGCTGGGTCAGCTGCTTGCTGCCCAGGTCCATCACGTAGATTTCCGGGTTGCCGGAGCGCGACAGGGTCAGGGCCAGCTTGCGGCCGTCCGGCGAGAACGCAGGCGCGCTGTTGATGCCGCGGAAGCTGGTGACCAGCTCACGGGCACCGGTGGCGATGTTCTGGATGTAGATGGCCGAGTTGCCGCGCTCGAAGCTGACGTAGGCCAGCTTGCCACCATCCGGGCTCCACGACGGCGACAGCAGCGGCTCGGCCGAACGCACAATGGTCTGCGGGTTGTAGCCATCGGAGTCGGCCACCATCAGCGCATAGCGCATGGCGTCGCCCTTGCCGCTGGCGGTCACGTAGGCGATGCGCGTCCAGAAGGCACCCCGGACACCAGTGATCTTCTCGTAGATGGCATCGGCCATCTGGTGGGCGACGTCGCGCATGGCATTGCCGCGGGCGGTCATCGCCAAGCCGAGCAGGCGCTCGCCCTTCGGCACGTCGAACAGTTCGTATTCGACACGGTAGGCACCGGCACCGGCATCCAGCACGCGGCCGACCACGATGTAGTTCTGCTTCAGCGCGCGCCAGGTGGCGAACTGGATCTCGCCGCCACGGACGGGCTTTTCCACGATCTGCGCTTCGGGCAGGGTGCGGAACTGGCCCGAACGTTCCAGGTCGGCGCGGACCACACCGGCGACATCGGTCTGCGGTGCGGCCGACGAGCCCTGGTAGGGCATCGGCACGATGGTGATCGGCAGCGCGGACGCGTTGCCGCCGATGATGTCGATATCCAGTCCCCTCTGCTGCGCGACGGCAGCGAAGGGCAGCAACAGGGCCGCAAACACGGCAAGCCAACGAGGCATCTTCTTCATGGAGCGCTCAATAGGGGGAAACCGGAACGAGGGATAGCAAAGCGGCGGTGAACCGCTTCGCAATCATGAACCAAGGGTACGTGAATTCCGGGTCAGTTCCAGCCCGTCCTCTCACGTCCCATTAACGTATCGGTCGGCTGCCGCGCGACGGGGCGACCCGCAGGCCGGCCCGCGCGGCCGATCAATCCTGCGCGGTGAAGGTCAGGTTGAGCGTGCGCGCAAACACCGATTCGAATCCGCGATAGGGCAACGGCTGCGCATTGAGCACTGCGGCCTCGATCGAACGCCTGCCGGCTTCGTCATAGGGGCAGTTGGCGCCCACCTTGGCCTGCAGCACCTGCCCCCCCGGAATCTGGGTGATGGTGATCTGGCAGCGCTGGCCCAGCGGCACACTGTCTGGACGCGTCCAGGCGCTGCGAACCTTGGCCTGGATCGCGGCAGCGTACTTCGCCGACAGATCATCGCTGTTGCCACCGCCCCCAGCGGCCGGCTGTGCCGCACCGGTGTTGCCGGCCGGCGCGCTGCCGGCGGCGTTGCGTGCGGCGGCGACCTGGCGCAGCTTCTGCTCGGCCAGCTTGGCTTCCTTCTCCGCCTGTTCGCGCCTGGCACGGATCTCGGCGATCTTCTTCTGCCGTTCGGCCTCGGCCTGGTCGGCGGCCTGCCGCTCCTGCTCGGCACGCTTCTTCTTGGCGTCTTCTTCCTGCTGCTTGGCCAGGCGCAGCTTCTGCTCGGCTTCTTCCTGGCGCTTGCGCTCGGTCAGGTCGATCTGCTCCTGGCGGCGCTTGGCTTCCTGTTCCTGCCGGGCCTTCTCCTGCGAGATGGCCAGTGCGCTCACCGCCTCCTGGTCCTGCGTATCGGGCTGGGCGACACGCTCCTGCGCCTGTTGCTGCTGCGGCGTGGGAGCATCCTGCGGACGTGGCTCGGGAATCGGCTGCGGCGGTGGAATGGTGTCCTCGGGCACCGGAATCGGCTCGGCAACCGGCGGCGGCAGATCTTCCAGCTTCTCCGACTGGCGCAGGGCCTGGCGCGCAGCGGCCGCCTCCGACGCGGACAGCGCCAGGCTGGCCTCGACCGAGGGATCACCGGCAGCGGCATCGGTATTGCGCGTGGGCGACCACAGCCACGCCAGGATGAACACCAGCGCGACCAGCAGGTGCACCAGCACGGCCAGCGCCAGGGGCAGGCCCCAGCCCGGTTCCTGCTGTCGCGGAGGCGGCAGGGTCTCAGCGTGCATCGGTGGCCAGGCCTACCTTGTCCACTTTCGCGCGCTTGATCACGTCCATCGCCGCGATGACCTTCTCATAGGCCACGGCACGGTCGGCGGCGACGATCACGCGCAGGCCCTTGTCCTGTGCGGCGATGCCGGCCAGGCGCCCTTCCAGCTCCTCGGCAGACACGGCCGTGGGCTCCTTGGCGTCGGGCAGCTTCAGGCTCAGCTGGCCGTCCTGGCGCACCGAAACGATCACCGGATCCTGCTTGCTCTCCAGCGCCTTGGCATTGGAGTTCGGCAGGTCCACGTCAAAACTCAGGGTGAGCAGCGGCGCGGTGACCATGAAGATGATCAGCAGCACCAGCATGACGTCGATATAGGGAACGACGTTGATTTCCGATTTCAGCTTGCGGCGCTTGCGGCGACCGATGGCAGCGGACATGGCTTGGACTCCCGGGTCAGGCGCTTACTCGTCGCCAGCGCTCTGGCGCTGCAGGATGGAGCTGAACTCGTCGGCGAAGGTCTCGAAACGGACCGACATGCGCTCCACACGGGTGGTGAAGCGGTTGTAGGCCCACACCGCCGGGATCGCCACGAACAGGCCGATGGCGGTGGCGAACAGCGCTTCGGAGATGCCCGGGGCGACCGAGGCGATGCCGGCCTGGGCGCCGCTGCTGATCATGTCATGCATGGTCACCATGATGCCGAACACGGTGCCGACCAGGCCCACGTAAGGCGCGGTCGAGCCGATGTTGGCCAGCAGTTCCAGATTGCGCTCGAGCTGGTCGACTTCGCGGGTGTAGGTGGTGCGCATCGCACGTTGCGCGCCTTCCAGCTGCGCACGGCCATCCAGCCGGCGCTTGTCGCGCAGGCGGGTGAACTCGCGGAAGCCCGCCTCGAAGATCGCCTCCAGGCCGCCCACGTTGCGGCTGCGGTCGGTGGCCGAGCTGTACAGCTTGCCCAGGTCGGCGCCGGACCAGAAGCGGTTCTCGAACTCGTCCGCCTCGCGGGTGGCCTGCTTGAACACGCGGGCCTTGCGGAAAATGATCACCCAGCTGACGAACGAGCCGACCAGCAGCAGCAGCACGATGATCTTCACCGGCAGGCTGGCCTTGGCCATCAGTTCGAGGTAGTTGATGCCGCCGCCGGTGGTGGCCTGGGCAAGGGTCTGGGTCGCGGCGTTGCTGACGTCAGCCGGCAGTGCCTCGGTGACCGTGGCCTGCAGGGCCAGGAGCGTTGCGATCATCCGTTGTTCCTCAGTGTTCGGATTCGGGGTGGAGGTAGGGTTGCAGCACGGCAAGGACGGCGTCGTCCATGCCACGCGGGCGGAAACTGGCCGCGTCCAGTGCGGCGATGCGGACCTGCGCCGACAGCAGCAGTTCGCCGTCGCGCTCGATCCGCTGATCGAAGACCATGCTGGCCTTCTTCAGCTGGACCAGCGTGGCACTCACCTGCAGGAGGTCATCCAGCCGCGCCGGCCGGATGAAGTCCATCTGCATGGCACGTACCGCGAAGACCATGCCGTGCTCGCTGCGCATGCGCTCCTGGCCATAGCCCAGCGCGCGCATCCATTCGGTCCGGGCCCGTTCCATGAAGGCCACGTAGCGGGCGTGGTAGACCACCCCGCCTGCGTCCGTATCTTCCCAGTAAATGCGTGTCGGCCAACTGAATAGTGGCTCAACCGACATCGGGAACCTCCGCGAACAGGTCCTGCGGCGGGTTCTTCGGCTTCAGGCCCATGTGCCGGTACGCCTTGTGGGTGGCCATGCGGCCGCGCGCGGTGCGCACCAGGAAGCCCTGCTGGATCAGGTAGGGTTCGACCACGTCTTCCAGCGTGCCGCGCTCTTCGGACAGCGCGGCGGCCAGCGATTCGATGCCGACCGGGCCGCCGTCGAAGTAGTCCACCAGGGTCCTGAGCAGGCGCCGGTCGAGCTCGTCGAAACCCTCCGGGTCGACCTTGAGCATCTGCATGGCCGCCTGGGCGACCGCCACGTCGATATGGCCACCCGCCTTCACCTGGGCGTAGTCGCGCACCCGCCGCAGCAGGCGGTTGGCGATGCGCGGGGTGCCACGCGCACGGCGCGCGATCTCCCCTGCGCCATCGGCGGTGCAGTCGATGCCCAGGATGGTGGCCGAGCGGCGTACGATCCGGGTCAACTCCTCGACACTGTAGAACTCCAGCCGCTGGACGATGCCGAAGCGGTCGCGCAGCGGCGCGGTCAGCAGGCCGGCGCGGGTGGTGGCCCCGATCAGCGTGAACGGTGGCAGGTCGATCTTGATCGAGCGGGCCGCAGGGCCCTCGCCGATCATGATGTCGATCTGGAAATCCTCCATCGCCGGGTACAGCACTTCTTCGACCACCGGCGACAGGCGGTGGATCTCGTCCACGAACAGTACGTCGTGTGGCTGCAGGTTGGTCAACAGGGCGGCCAGATCACCGGCCTTTTCGATCACCGGACCGGACGTCACCCGCAGCGCCACCCCCAGCTCGTTGGCGATGACGTGGCTGAGCGTGGTCTTGCCCAGCCCCGGCGGACCGAAGATCAGCACATGGTCGAGCGCGTCGCCGCGGGCCTTGGCCGCTTCGATGTAGATCTCCAGCTGCTCGCGCACCGGCGCCTGGCCCAGGTAATCGGCCAGTCGCTTGGGGCGGATGCTGGCGTCGGCGGCGTCATCCTCGCGGGTGGCGCCGGCGCCGATGATGCGGTCGTCGGTCATGTGCTGATTATGCGGCAAAAGCGCGGGTTTCGGCCGGGCTGCGCCCGGCACCCGCGGTAGTGCCGGCCGCTGGCCGGCAACCTCAACAGCAACAGCCGAAGCGGGCTTCCTGGGGAATGGCGGGGTGGGTCCGGTT
>NZ_JAODZG010000058.1:0-21856 GCF_029835135.1 Stenotrophomonas sp. GD04145
CAGCCCTTCCCCTTACGCGCTAGACTGTTGGTCTTTCTGCCCTTTTTCGCCCAGCCTCATGTCCGAGCACACCCCCGCCAGCCCCGAGACCCCCGCCGACAGCCACGAAAAGCGCGATTTCATCCGCCAGATCGTGCGCGAGGACCTGGCCAGCGGAAAGCACCAGGCGATCAAGACCCGGTTTCCGCCGGAGCCGAACGGCTACCTGCACATCGGCCATGCCAAGTCGATCTGCCTGAACTTCGGCATTGCCGGCGAGTTCAGCGGCGTATGCAACCTGCGCTTCGACGACACCAATCCGGCCAAGGAAGACCCGGAGTACGTGGCCGCCATCCAGGATGATGTCCGTTGGCTGGGGTTCGAGTGGAACGAACTGCGCCACGCCTCCGATTACTTCCAGGCCTACTATCTCGCCGCCGAGAAGCTGATCGAGCAGGGCAAGGCCTATGTGTGTGACCTGTCGGCCGAGGAAGTGCGTGCCTACCGTGGCACCCTGACCGAGCCGGGCCGTCCCTCGCCGTGGCGCGAGCGCAGTGTCGAGGAGAACCTCGACCTGTTCCGGCGCATGCGTGCCGGTGAATTCCCGGACGGTGCGCGCACCCTGCGCGCGAAGATCGACATGGCCAGCGGCAACATCAACCTGCGCGATCCGGCGCTGTACCGCATCAAGCATGTCGAGCACCAGAACACGGGCAATGCGTGGCCGATCTACCCGATGTACGACTTCGCGCATGCGCTGGGCGATTCGATCGAGGGCATCACCCACTCGCTGTGCACCCTGGAATTCGAGGACCATCGTCCGCTCTACGACTGGTGTGTGGACAACGTCGATTTCGCCCATGACGACGCACTGACCCAGCCGCTGGTCGATGCCGGCCTGCCGCGCGAAGCCGCCAAGCCGCGCCAGATCGAATTCTCGCGCCTGAACATCAACTACACGGTGATGAGCAAGCGCAAGCTGATGGCGCTGGTCACCGAGCAGCTGGTGGACGGCTGGGAGGACCCGCGCATGCCGACCCTGCAGGGACTGCGTCGCCGCGGCTACACCCCGGCGGCAATGCGCCTGTTCGCCGAACGCGTGGGCATCAGCAAGCAGAACTCGCTGATCGACTTCAGCGTGCTGGAAGGCGCGCTGCGCGAAGACCTCGATGGCGCCGCACCGCGCCGCATGGCCGTGGTCGACCCGCTCAAGCTGGTACTGACCAACCTGCCCGAAGGCCATGAAGAACAGCTCACCTTCAGCAACCATCCGAAGGACGAGAGCTTCGGCAGCCGTCAGGTGCCGTTCGCGCGCGAGGTCTGGATCGACCGCGAGGACTTCGCCGAAGTACCGCCGAAGGGCTGGAAGCGCCTGGTGCCGGGCGGCGAAGTGCGCCTGCGTGGTGCCGGCATCATCCGCTGCGATGAGGTGCTCAAGGATGCCGACGGCACCATCAACGAGCTGCGCGGCTGGCTGGATCCGGAGTCGCGCCCCGGCATGGAAGGGGCCAACCGCAAGGTCAAGGGCACCATTCACTGGGTCAGCGCCGTGCACGGCGTTCCGGCCGAGATCCGCCTGTACGACCGGCTGTTCTCGGTGCCGAACCCGGACGACGAGTCGGAAGGCAGGACCTACCGCGACTACCTCAATCCGGAATCGCGCCGCACCGTCACCGGCTATGTCGAGCCGGCCGCGGCCAGCGCCGCGCCGGAGCAGTCGTTCCAGTTCGAACGCACCGGCTACTTCGTTGCCGACCGCCGCGACCACACCGAAGCCAAGCCGGTGTTCAACCGCAGCGTGACGCTGCGCGATACCTGGTCGGCCTGAGGACCTGCGCGGGCGCCGACACGGCGCCCGCCCGCCCGCGACGATGATCACCGCCCTGTCCGCCCTGCTCTGGTTCATCTCGCAGCATCCGCTGCTGACGTTCTTTGCAGCAATGGGGCTGGCCGCGCTGGTATCGTGGTGGCGGCGTTCACCGGTCTACGCCATCGTGGTGTTTCCGCTGGCGATGCTCAACATCTTCCTCGGCAGCTTCCTCAACGCCACTTTCCTCAATGCGGTGGGCGAGCGCGGTGAAGCGGTGATCGTGAAGGCCGAGGAAACCAATTCCACGCTCAACGAACAGTACATCTGGCGCTACGAAGCGGTGCTGCGCACCGCCGAGGGTCGCGACGTGGAGGTGGTGTTCCACACCAACACCGCCTCGCTGTGGCCGCTGGAGAACGCG
This sequence comes from Stenotrophomonas sp. GD04145, assembly GCF_029835135.1. Taxonomy (NCBI): domain Bacteria; kingdom Pseudomonadati; phylum Pseudomonadota; class Gammaproteobacteria; order Lysobacterales; family Lysobacteraceae; genus Stenotrophomonas; species Stenotrophomonas sp. GD04145. Next base: position 2,211 of record NZ_JAODZG010000058.1, read on the forward strand.
ATCCGCATCCCGGCTCAGGACCAGCCGTTCGTGGTGAAGTACACGCCGGGCTTTCCGCGCAACTTCGTCATCCTCACCACCGAATCACCGCACGGCATCGCCCAGGCCCGTGCCAGCGCGCGCGAGCGGGTGGAGGTAGCCGCACGCAAGCTGCACTTCAGCCCGGGCAACGCCGATTTCCGCGCGGACTATCGCCGCGAACTGGATACCTGGCTGCGTGACCATGGCAACGATCCGCAGCAGCAGTCCGACGCACGGCGATATCGCGCAGAACGCGAAGCACTCGATCACTAGCACCCGGCCCGGCCTGGATGCTCCACCCGATCCATCCACAGGCCTGACATGACCACGACGTCCACCGCCCTCCTCCCGCTGCTGCAGCAGGTCCTGCAGGACGCTGGCATCGCCAGCCGCGTCGACGGCGGCGCGCTGCTGCTGGACAGCGGCCTGCGCCTGACCCCGCATGCGATGGCGGCACACGCGCGCGACAACGGTGGCTGGCAGACCTCCACGGTCATCGAGGCGCAGCACCCCACCCTGTTCGCCGATGGCCTGTTCGAGTACCAGCACGCCAACGGCGCCGATGAGCAGGCCTCGCTGCTGTCCGGCTTCCAGGCCTGGGTGCGGGTGGACCTGGCCACCCTGCAGACCGCAGTGGGCGCCGACGACGCGCAGGGCCTGCCGATGATGGGCCTGACCTATCCAGCAGGTGATGACGGCAAGGACCACGGGCGCACCGTCGTGCTGGGGCCGCTGGCCCACTACCGCGCGCAGGAGGTGGAGGTCGCCACATGCAGTGAGGACGACCACGGTTCCTGCCCCTGCTGCCTGTTCACCAGGAGCATGGACGCCTTCGACGAGCTGCTGAAAGCGCGCCAGTTCCTTGCCATCCGCCTGTTCGCCTCGCGCGATGCCGATGGCCTGTGCGAGGCCGATTGCCGGGTCAATGGCCACGACTTCGCCCCTGCCCTGCCATTGCTGCGCGCGTATGCCGCCAGTTGGCCGCAGGCCGGGCTGGAGTTCCGCAAGCAGTACGTGGTGATCCGCACCGGCTCACCCGGCTGACGCGCCTACACCCGGTACAGGCCGGTGCGGCTACACTGCGCGCCGGTTTCCCAAGCAACCGCACTTTTCCCATCCCACACGAGGCACCCCCGCGATGCTGTATGCGCAAGTCCACCTGACCCTTCCCGCCTGGATCCACGACCAGATCGACCTGGATCGTCGATATCCGGGCGATGAGGCCAAGGTCGCGCTGGCCATCGAGCTGTCGCGCCAGAACGTCGAGCACGCCAGCGGCGGCCCGTTCGGCGCCGTGGTGTTCGGTCCGGACGACAAGGTGATCGCCGCCGGTGTGAACCGGGTGATGCCGCATGCCACCTCGTTGGCACATGCCGAGAACATGGCCTACATGCTGGCCCAGCAGCGCCTGCAGACACCGCGCCTGAATGCCGTGCTGTCGCCGGTCACCCTGGCCACCAGCTCGCAGCCGTGCTGCCAGTGTTACGGCGCTACGGTGTGGGCCGGCATCGACCGCCTGCTGATCGGCGCCAGTGCCGCCGATGTGGAGGAACTGACCCCGTTCGACGAAGGCCCGCTGCCGGCCGACTGGGTGGGCGAGCTCAACAAGCGTGGCATCGAGGTGGTGCAGGGCCTGAACCGCGACGCCGCACGCAGCGTGCTGCGCGTCTATGGGGAAAGCGATGGCGCCCGTTACTGAAACCGGCATCGGCCTGCTGTGCCTGTGCCGGCAGGGCTTCGAGCCGGAGCTGGCCGGCGAACTGCAGTTCCGCGCCGGTGAGGCAGGCTTCGCCGGCTACGCACGTACCCAGCGCAATGACGGCTATGTGTTGTTCATGTGCGACGAAGCGGCCGCGCTGGCACCGCGGCTGCCGTGGCGCGGTCTGATCTTCGCGCGGCAGAAGCTGGTGGTGCTGGCTGAACTGCCGCAGCTGGATCCGGCCGATCGCATCACGCCGATGCTGGAGGTGCTGGCCGATGCGCCACGCTTTGGTGATCTTTGGGTCGAACATCCGGATTCGGATGCCGGCAAGCCGCTGTCCGGGCTCGCCCGTGCGTTCGGCAACGCATTGCGCCCGGCGCTGCGCAAGGCCGGCAAGCTCAGCGACAAGCCCAATGCACGGCTGCCACGCCTGCACGTGGTGTTCGTCGACGGCACCCACGCCTTCATCTGCGTGGCCGACCCCGCCGACAGCGCACCGTGGGCACTGGGCATTCCGCGCCTGAAACTGCTGCCGGAGGCCCCCTCGCGTTCGGCGCTGAAGCTGGACGAAGCCCTGCTGACGCTGCTGGCGCCGGAAGAACGCGAGGCACTGGTGAAACCCGGCATGCGCGCGGCCGACCTGGGGGCGGCACCGGGCGGCTGGACCTGGGTGTTGACCCGCCAGCACATGCAGGTGCTGAGCATCGACAACGGCCCCCTGCGCCAGCACGTACTGGATACCGGCCTGGTCGAGCACCTGCGCGCGGATGGCTTCCATTGGCACCCGGAGCAGCCGCTGGACTGGATGGTGTGCGACATGGTCGAGCAACCGCGTCGCGTTGCCGAACGCATGGCCACCTGGTTCCGCGAAGGCTGGTGCAGGCATGCCATCTTCAATCTGAAACTGCCGATGAAGAAGCGCTGGGACGAGACCCGGCTGTGCCTGGACCTGTTCCAGGAGCAGGCTGGCACCTCGCTGGAAGTGCGTGCCAAGCAGCTCTATCACGACCGCGAAGAGATCACCGTGCTGGCATCGCCGATGCGGTGATGCGCGGCAGGGTCATCGCCCGCACAGGATGCCCCGGGTACGCTTCCGTCAACGCCTGCCAAGAGTCCGTCATGTACCGTCCGCGTTTGCCCGTGCTGCTGGCTGCCCTGCTGGCCACTTCCCCCGTGCTGGCGCAGCAGCTGCCGCCCACACCCGCGCAGAGCCAACCGCTGGGTCCGACCGGCGGAGCCATCCGCCAGCAGCCTTTGAACGCCGGACGAGTCACCGGCAGTGTCGATATTCCGATGCCCGCAGGTGAGGCCCAGGTCACGGTGCGCTCGGTTGAACCCAGCAGCGTGACCGGCCAGTACCGCATCCACTTTGCCGCGCTGGATACCGACGGTGATGGCTTCATCAGCCGCGCGGAGGCCCAGGCCAATCCTGCACTGGCCGATGAGTTCACCGCGCTGGACAGCAAGCGCCGCGGCAAGCTGGATCGTGCCGACCTGGCCGGCTGGCTGATTGATTGATCCGGTTCACGGATCCCGCCGGGCATGGCCCGGCGCTACCGGCCTGATGATCCGCCGAACGGCGTCCCGTTGCCGCGCTGGATCGTGCCGACCTGGCCGGCGCGCTGATTGATTGATTGATCCGCTGCGGGTAGCGCCGGGCCACCCCGGCGGGACCGGCCTGATGATCCGCCGGACGGCGTCCCGTTGCCGCGCTGGATCGTGCCGACCTGGCCGGCGCACTGATTGATTGATCCGCTGCTGGTAACGACGGGCCATGCCCGGCGGATTCCATGAACCGCGCTGCGCGCTCGCCGGGCACGGCCCGGCGCTACCGGCGGATCAACCGCCAAACGGGGTCGTCACACGCCGGCGGCGCGCTTCCAGAACGCCTGCACCAGTGGCGGCCACTTGCCGACGCAGCCCAGCGCGCGGCCACGGGCCAGGGTCAGGTGCATCTCGTCGTTGGAGAACAGGCGGTTGATCGCATCGAAACTGTAGGCGGCCACCTGGTTGTCGCTGCGCCGCTCGCGGGCCCAACGCTGCAGGCGCTGTGGCGACAGGCGCGGCTGGCCACGGCGCTCGGCTGAAGGCGCCAGCCATTGCCGCAGGGCAGCGACATCCCGCAGCCCCAGGTTCACGCCCTGCCCGGCCAGGGGATGCACCACATGCGCGGCGTCGCCGAGTGCGAGCACGCGGCCGGCCACATAGTGGCGGGCCAGCTGGCGGCGCAGCGGGAACGCGGCGCGCGGCGACACCAGGCGCAGTTCGCCCAGCCGTGCGGCGAAGGCGCGGGTCAGTTCGCGATTGAATGCCTCCTCCTCCAGCGCCAGCACGCGCACCGCCTCTTCGTCAGGCAAGGTCCACACGATCGAGCTGCGGCGCTCGGCCACCGGCAGCAGCGCCAGCGGACCGGTCGGCAGGAAACGCTGCCAGGCCGTAGCCTGGTTGGGCAGCTCGCTGTCGACGTAGGCCACCACGCCACGCTGGTGATAGTCGTGGCGCACCACGTCGATGCCCGCCAGCTCGCGCAGCGTCGACTCGGCACCATCGGCGGCCACGGCGAGGGCCGCTTCCAGCCTGCGTCCGTCATCCAGGCGCAGTCGCACCCCTTCCTCGTCCTGCTCCAGCGCCTCCACCCGTGCCGGGCAATGCAGCTGCACCCCGGCCGCCGGCAGTGCCGCCCACAGGCGATCCTGCAACAGCCCGTTCTCGACGATGAAGCCCAGCTCGCGACGCCCTAGACGGTCGGCATCAAACAGCAGGTCCTCGCCTCCCGCGGCATCCCATACCTGCATGCGGCGATACGGCCAGGCCCGCGCCTGTACGATCGCAGGCCACACGCCGAGACGGTCCAGCAGCTGCACGTTGTCAGCCGCGAAGGCGAACACGCGCAGGTCCGGCTGCGATGCCTGCCAAGGCGCGGGCTCACGGCCCTCCACCAGGGCGACGGCCAGCCCCGCATCGGCCAGCGCCAGTGCACACGCGGCACCGACCACGCCGCCTCCCACGATGACCACGTCCAGGCGCGCGCGGCGGTTCATGCGGCTTCTCCGCGGCACAGTCGCGGCACGACGCCACGGAAACCCATCGCCCCGCCGACCAGCATCGACTGCACCGAACCGCGCTGCGCGGCCACCAGGCCGAGACTGCGCAACGGGCGCATCAACGGCGCAGGATTGCTGGTCAGGCGCGCCAGTCCTCCGGAGAACGCCACCGTCTGCTGGCGATCCTCTTCCCGACGGGCCACATACGCACGCAGCAGCGCATCACTGCCGGCATCGCCTGCATCGTCTTCCAGCAGTTCGGCCAGGGTCAGCGCATCGCGCAGGCCCAGGTTGAAGCCTTGCGCGCCCAACGGATGGATGGTCTGTGCGGCATTGCCGAGCAGCACCGCGCGCTCGCCTGCCAGGGCACGCGCCAGCACCTGGATCAGCGGGTAGGCACTGCGCGGACCCGACTCCAGCAGACGCCCGGCACGCCAGCCGATGGCATGCTGCAGGCGCTGCAGCCACGCTGCGTCGTCCAGCGCCATCACCGCGTCGGCGTCTTGGCGCGCCACCCCATGCACCGTGCCGAAATGGCGGTCGCCACGCGGCAGCAGGGCCGTCGGGCCGGTATCGGTGAAGCGCTCCCAGGCCGTGCCGTCGGGCGCGCGCTGGCTGCGCACGCGGGCTACGAACAGGGTCTGCTGGAAATCGTGGCGGTCGACCTCGATGGCCAGCGCCTCCCGCACCGCACTGGCCGTGCCATCGGCACCGACCACCAGCCGTGCCAGCAGCGTGCGCTCGCCGGCGGCGTCGGCCACATGCACCTGGCGACAGCCCTCCACCACCCCGCCCAGGCCGAGGAAACGCATCGGCCGGTAACGCCGCAGCCGCGGCAGTTCCTGCAGGCGTGCCTCAAGCGCATGACCGAAGTCACGTGCGACCACCACCTGGCCGAACCACGGCCGGTTGTAATCGGCCGCATCGAGCTGCACCCGGCCAAAGTCACCGGCGCGGCTGACATGGATGCGACGGATCGGTCCCGGCGCCATCGCCAGCTTCTGCATCACCCCCAGCGCGGTCAGCGCGTTGACGGTGGCGGCGGCGAAACTGAGGTTGCGCTGGTCGAACACCGCCGGCAGTCCACCGGCAGCGCTGGCCTCGATCAGGCCCACGTCGCGGCCCAGGCGGTCCAGGGCGATGGCGAGGCTGGCACCCACCAGTCCGCCGCCGACGATCAGCACGTCATGTCGTTCACTCATGGCGTTCATGATACGCGCTCGCCCCGGCTGTACACCGAACGCGACGCTGCCTGCGCCAACCCGCGCGGCGGGCTAGAATGAAAGCTGAATCCGCTCCGGGCCCGCCGCCATGTCCGACACCGCCAATCGCGCCTTCGTCCTGTCCGTGCTCGTGCTGTTGCTGGCGGCGACCCGGGTCAACCACTTCGCGGCGATCCCCGATGCCTCCTGGGCGGTGTTCTTCATCGGCGGTTTCTACCTCGCGCGCTGGACGCGCTGGGCCTTTCCGCTGCTGATGCTGTTCGCGGTGCTGGTCGACTGGATCGTGATCCGCAGCGCGGGGCTGGATTTCTGGCAGCACTACTGCGTGTCGCCCGGCTACTGGCTGCTGCTGCCGGCGTACTTCTCGCTGTGGGCCGGCGGCATGCTGCTGGGCCACAACTACCGCGGCGCGCGCTGGCCGGTGCTGGCCAAGGGTGCGCTCCTGCTGGTGGCCTCGGTGGCGCTGTGCCACCTGCTTGCGCAGGGGGGCTTCTACTGGACCACCCGCAACGTTGCCGAGCCGACGCTGGCGGGCTGGGCGCAGAACTACGCACAGTGGTTCGGCCCCTACCTGCGGACCACGGCGATCTACGTGGCGCTGGCCGCCGCCCTGCAACTGGCCGTGGAGCAGGTGCTCAAGCTCCAGCAGGCCCGTCGCGACATCCGGCACTGAGCTGCGCCATGGGCCATCGCCTCTCGCGCATCTACACCCGCACCGGTGACGACGGCAGCACCGGACTGGGCGATGGCCAGCGCGTAGCCAAGGACGATGCCCGCGTCGCCTCCTACGGCACCGTCGACGAAGCCAACGCGGCGCTGGGCCTGCTGCTGGCCGCACCGCTTCCGGACGACGTGCGCGCGCTGGTGGTCCATCTGCAGCACCAGCTGTTCGACCTGGGCGCCGAGCTGTGCATCCCCGGCCATGCCGCGATCCATGCCGCCGATGTCTCGGCGCTGGAACAGCAGCTGGACCACTACAACACCACGCTGCCGATGCTGAAGGAGTTCATCCTGCCCGCCGGTGGCGAAGCCGCCGCACGCTGCCACCTGGCACGGACCATCGTCCGCCGCGCCGAGCGCGAGACGGTGACGCTGTCCCGCCATGAGAACGTGCGCAGCGAAGCGCTGCAGTATCTCAACCGGCTGTCGGACCTGCTGTTCGTGCTGGCCCGGGTGCTGGCCCGCGCCGATGGGCAGGGCGAGGCGCTCTGGCAACCCCAGCACCGGCAGGGCTGAGTCCGTACGATGCTGGTCTTCACCCATCCGTCCTGCCTGCTGCACGATCCCGGTCCGGGCCATCCCGAATGCCCGCAACGGCTGCAGGGCGTGCTCGACGCCCTGCGCGGCGCATTCCCCGGCCAGCTGGACTGGCGCGAGGCCCCACCCGCAAAGTTCGGCGAGTTGAGCCGGGTCCACGACAGCGCCCTGCTCGACTTCGTGCTGCAACCGCAGACCGTGCCCCTGCGCCAGCTGGACATGGACACCTGGACCTCGCCCGGCTCGGCCAGCGCGGCGGTGCATGCTGCCGGTGCCGGTGTGGCCGCGGTGGATGCGGTGATGCTGGGCGCGGACCCGCTGGCGTTCTGCGCGGTGCGCCCGCCGGGTCACCATGCCACCAGCAGCACGGCCATGGGCTTCTGCCTGCTCAACAACATCGCCATCGCTGCAGCCTACGCGCGCGACCGCCACGGGCTGGAGCGGATCGCGGTGGTCGACTTCGACGTCCACCATGGCAACGGCACCCAGGACATCTTCCAGCACGACGCACGGGTGTCGTATTACAGCACCCACCAGGCCGGCCTGTTCCCCAACTCCGGCCTGCGCCGTGACCGTGGCGCGGGCAATCTGATGAACATCCTGCTGCCGCCGGGCAGTGGCGGATTCCGCTTCCGCAATGTCTGGGCCGACGAGATGCTGCCGGCCATCGACGACTTCCGCCCGCAGCTGATGCTGATCTCGGCAGGCTTCGACGCCCATCTGCGCGACCCCCAGGCGGATCTGATGCTGGAGACCGAGGATTTCGCCTGGATCACCCGCGAACTGCATGCGCTGGCGCGTCGCCACGCGGCCGGCCGGGTGGTGTCGATGCTGGAGGGCGGCTACGACCTGCAGGCCCTGGCCGAATGCAGCGTGGCCCACGTGCAGGCCCTGATGTCGCCGGCGGCGTCCCCCCCGGCTGGATGAACCCGAACCGGTGCGACCGGGCCGCCTTCATTGCCCCTATGCAAGGGATGGGGCAAGCTACCGTCCGTTTTCGCCCGAATCCGAACCGCGTGCGCCGAGCCCTCCGCCTGCTTCCCCTGCCTCTGAGCATCGCCGTCTGCCTGCCGGCGATGGCCGATGATAAGCCGCTCAACTGGGGCCTGTGCCCGGCTTCCGACGTCATTCCCGCGTTCACCGACGCCCCGACCCCGGTTCCGGGCCAGGACAAGGCCGCCGCCAGCGCCGCGCGCGAGCAGCAGCCGACCGATATCGAGGGCGATCAGCTGCTGGGTACCACCACGGTGCCGCAGTACGAGGGCAACGTCGCCCTGCGTCGCGGCGACCAGTTCGTCGGCACCGACAAGCTCAGCTTCGACACCGAGTCCGGCAACTACATCGCCGATGGCAATGTCCGCTACCAGGACGCGTCGATCCGCATGGTCGCCAAGCGCGCCGAGGGCAACCAGGAAAGCGACACCCACAAGATCACCGACATCCAGTACCAGCTGGTGTCCCGCCGTGGCAACGGCGACGCCGAATCGGTCGACCTGCAGGGCGCGGTCGGGCAGATGCACCGCTCCACCTACACCACCTGCGACCCGTCGCAGCCGGTGTGGAAGCTGTCGGCGCCGCAGATCGAAGTGGACAACGACGAGGGCTTCGGCACGGCGCGCAATGCCGTGCTGCGCATCGGCAAGGTGCCGGTGCTGTGGGCACCGTACTTCAAGTTCCCGATCGACGACCGGCGCAAGACCGGCCTGCTGTTCCCGCAGCTGGGCATGTCCGGGCGCAACGGGTTCGACTACACCCAGCCGATCTACCTGAACCTGGCACCGAACTACGACGACACGCTGATGCCGCGCTACATGAGCCGGCGCGGCCTGATGCTCGACAACGAGTTCCGCTACCTCTACAACGGCGGCCGCGGCGAACTGCTGACCGCCTACATCCCCAACGACAAGCTGCGCGACCGCGATCGCGGCCGTGTCATGTTCAGCGGCTATCACAACGTGGACAGCCACTGGCAGGCACGTGCCAACCTGGCCTGGGTCAGCGACGAGCGCTACGTCGAGGACTTCGCCAACCGCCTGGTGGGCGTGACCGCCTCGAACCTGCAGAGCACCGTTGGCCTGTACGGTACCGGCCAGAACTGGACGGCCGGAATCATGGCCGACCGCTGGCAGCTGACCGACTACACGCTCAACGAGAGCGCGCTGGCCTACAACCGCCAGCCGCGCCTGTACTTCAACTGGGACAAGCCGGTCCTGTCGTGGCTGGAAACCGGCGTGTACGCCGAAGCCGTGCGCTTCACCCATGAAGACATCAACTTCAAGTACGGCCCCGAGGCCGGACCGGACCTTGAGTACACCCGTACCGGCCAGACCCAGCGGATGTACGGCGGCGCACGCCTGGACGTGAAACCCTATGTGTCGCTGCCGTTCAGCGGTGCGGCCTGGTACGTGACCCCGACCCTGGCCTACCGCTACACCGCCTACGACCTGGACCGGCAGCTGGCCGACAGCATCCGCCGCAATGTGCTGGTTTCGCAGGGCGTTGATCCGGCCACCGCTACCCCCGAGCAGCTGCGCGGCAACACCTCGCCCAGCCGCAGCCTGCCGATCGGCAGCATCGATGCCGGCCTGTTCTTCGACCGCGAGACCACCATCGGCGGCCGCTCGTTCCTGCACACCCTGGAACCGCGCCTGTTCTACCTGCGCACGCCCTACCGCAACCAGGACGAGCTGCCGATCTTCGATACCCGTGACTTCACCTTCAGCTGGGGCCAGCTGTTCCGCGACTCGCGCTATACCGGCGCCGACCGCCAGAACGACGCCAACCAGCTGACCATGGCGCTGGGCACCCGCTTCATCGACCAGACCACCGGCCGCGAGCGGTTCTCGGCGGCCATCGGCCAGATCCAGTACTTCGACGAATCGCGGGTGACCGCCGTGCCGGGTGGCCCGCCGGTGGAAAAGGGCAAGTCGGCCTGGATCGCCGATGCCAACTACATGGTCAACGACCGCTGGACCCTCAGCGCGACCTACCAGTGGGACCCCAAATACAAGCGTGAGGACTTGGCCAGCTTCCGCGCCCGTTACCTGATGCCCAACGATGGCGTGGTCAACCTGACCTACCGCCACCGCATCAACCCGGACGGCACCGACCTGCTGAAGCAGGCCGACCTGTCGTTCCTGTACCCGCTGAACCCCCGCTGGAGCCTGGTCGGCCGCTACTACTACTCGCTGGAAGACAAGAAGCCGCTGGAAATCATCGGTGGCGTCCAGTGGGACAGCTGCTGCCTGGCCGTGCGCGCGGTGGCCCGCCGCTACGTGCGCAACCGCGAGGGCGAGCTGAACAATTCCATCCAGCTGGAGTTCGTGCTGAAGGGCCTCAGCTCCCTGGGCCAGGACACGGACCGCACCCTGCGCCGTGCTATCCTCGGCTACAACCGCGACGACCTCTATCTCGTGCCCCCCAGCAATACCGGGACGACCCGGGACGACTACGATCCGAATCTGATCCCATGACCAAGCGCTTCCCCGTTCTTCTCGCCTCGCTGCTGGCGGTGTCCAGCGTGTCCGCCCCCCTGCAGGTACTTGCCCAGGAGGCGCAGCCGCTGGACCGCATCGCCGCTGTCGTCGATGAGGACGTGATCCTGCAGAGCGAACTCCAGCGCGCCATCGCCAACATCAAGGCGCAGTACGCCGGCCGCGAGGCCCAGCTGCCGCCGGATGACGTACTCAGCCGGCAGGTGCTCGAGCGCCTGGTGCTGGTCAAGCTGCAGGTGGCCCGTGCGCAGGGCAGCGGCATCCGCGTCAGCGACCAGGAGCTGAACCAGGCGATGAATGCCATCGCCCAGCAGAATGGTTCCAATCTGGACGCGCTGCGCCAGCGCCTGGCAAGTGACGGCATCGATTTCAACGACTTCCGCGCCTCGGTGCGTGACGAGATCACCGTGCAGCGCCTGCGCCAGAGCTTCGCGCAGAGCCGCATCAGCGTCAGCGAGGGCGAAGTCGATGCCGCGTTGAAGCAGCAGGCCACCGCCGGCAACCAGTACCACCTGGCGCACATCCTGATCGCCCTGCCCGACGGCGCCAATGCCGAGCAGATCGCCACCGGCCAGAAGAAGGCCGACGGCGTGAAGGCCCTGCTGGACAAGGGTGAGCTGGACTTCAATGCCGCCGCCGTACGTTACTCGGACAGCCCCAATGCACTGGAAGGCGGCGACCTGGGCTGGCGCAGCATGGACGAGATCCCGGCCGCGTTCGCGCAGCTAATGGAAAAGATGAATGCCGGTGACGTGGTTGGCCCGATCCGTGGTCCGAGCGGCTTCCAGCTGCTGAAGCTGGTGGAAGTGCGCGATTCCAGCGCCGCCGCCGGCACCCATACCGTCACCGAGTTCCACGGCCGCCACATCCTGGTGCGCGTGGACGACAACCAGACCGATGCGGCCGCCAAGGCCAAGATCGACACCCTGCGTGCCCGCATTGCCGGCGGCGCCGACTTCCAGACGGTGGCCAGGGAGTCGTCCGAGGACAACAACAGCAAGGGCCAAGGCGGCGATCTGGGCTGGTTCCCGGCCGATGCGTTCGGTCCGGCCTTCGGCCAGCAGGTCCAGAGCGTGCAGGACGGCGGTGTCAGCCAGCCGTTCCGCACCGACGCCGGTTGGCACATCGTGCAGCGCGTGGCGACCCGCCAGACCGACGTGACCAACGACAACCAGCGTGCGCAGGTCCGCGAAACCATCGGCCGCCGCAAGCTGGAAGACGAATACAACCGTTTCCTGCAGGAGCTGCGTGGCGAAGCCTACGTCAGCTTCCGCAGCGGTGACCGCGCGGAAAACACCGCGACGCCGCCGCAGTCCTGACCGATGCGCCCCGAGCTCGCTCTGGTACCGGGCGAGCCCGCCGGGATCGGCCCGGAGCTGTGCATCCGCCTGATCCAGCAGCCGCGCGATGATTGCCGGCTGCTGGCTTTCGCCGACCCGGATACCCTGCGCGCCGCCGCCGCCGCGCTGGACCTGCCCCTGCAACTGCTGCCCGAGGAGGCAGAAGCCCGCTTCCCGGGCGACCTGCGTCTGCGCGTCGTGGCCAATGCCGTCCCGAGCCGCTTCGGCCACGCCGATCCGGCCAATGCCGGCGCGGTCATCGGCGCCCTGCTCGGCGCCGGCCAGGCCTGCCTGTCGGGCGAGCTGCACGGCGTGGTCACCGGCCCGGTGCACAAGGCGGTCATTAACGAGGGCGGCATCGCCTACAGCGGCACCACCGAACTGCTGGCCGACCAGGCTGGGGTGAAGGTGGTGATGATGCTGGCCAATCACATCGTGCGCGTGGCCCTGGCCACCACCCACCTGCCGCTGCGTGAGGTCGCCGATGCGATCACCGCACCCGGCCTGGAGCACACCCTGCGCACCGTGCACGCCGCGCTGCGCCGCGAGTTCGGGCTGGCATCGCCGCGCATCGCCGTGCTCGGCCTGAACCCGCACGCCGGTGAAGACGGTCACCTCGGCCGCGAGGAACTGGATCTGGTCATCCCACTGCTGCAGCGCCTGCGCGCTGAAGGCATGGATCTGGTCGGGCCGCTGCCGGCCGACACCGCGTTCCTGCCAGGCAAGCTGGCAGGTTTCGATACGGTCCTGGCCATGTACCACGACCAGGGCCTGCCGGTGCTGAAGTACTCCGGCTTCGAGCAGGCCGTGAACCTGACCCTGGGCCTGCCCTACCCGCGCGTCGCTGTCGATCACGGTACCGCGCTGGACCTGGCCGGCCGCGGCATTGCCGATCCATCCAGCCTGCAGGCGGCAACGACGCTGTGTGCGCAGCTTGCGCGGCAACGTACACTGAGCGCATGAATTCCCCGCATTCCCCCTCCGGCCCGGTGTTCACCGCCCCGGCCAAGAAGCAGCTTGGCCAGCATTTCCTGGCCGATCGCCACTACATCGACAAGATCGTGATGGCGGTCAATCCCAAGGACGGTGACCGCCTGGTCGAGATCGGCCCCGGCCAGGGAGCGATCACGCTGCCGCTGCTGCGCGTGCATCCGGCACTGACGGTGATCGAGTTCGACCGCGACCTGATCGCGCCGCTGACCGCCGCCGCCGAGCCGCTGGGCGAGCTGACCATCGTCCACCGCGACGTACTGCGCGTGGACTTCACCGAACTGGCGGCCGGACAGCCGATCCGTCTGGTCGGCAACCTGCCCTACAACATATCCTCGCCTATCCTGTTCCATGCGCTGGAACATGCCGCCGTGGTCCGCGACATGCACTTCATGCTGCAGAAGGAAGTGGTCGACCGCATGGCAGCCGGCCCCGGCAGCAAGGTCTACGGCCGCCTCAGCGTGATGCTGCAGGCCTACTGCACCGTTACCTCGTTGTTCGTGGTGCCGCCGGGTGCGTTCCGGCCACCGCCGAAGGTCGATTCGGCCGTGGTGCGGCTGGTGCCGCATGATCCGGCCACGGTTGGCATCCATGACCACGCCCGCTTCGCCGAAGTGGTCAAGGCCGCCTTCGGCCAGCGCCGCAAGACCCTGCGCAACGCACTGAACAACGTGGTGTCGGCCGACCAGTTCGCCGCTGCCGGCGTGCGCCCCGATGCCCGTGCCGAACAGCTGGACGTGGCCGAATTCATCGCCCTGGCCAATGCCTCCTGATTACACTGCCGGTATGGAAGACGCTGACGTTTACGCCATTTCCGTCGAAGTCGCACCGCGATTCCTCGATGAACAGTCCGTGCCGGAAGACGGCCGCTATGCGTTCGCCTATACGATCCGCATCCACAACCAGGGCCGGGTGGCCGCGCGGCTGGTCGCGCGCCACTGGCGCATCACCGATGCCAACGGCCGCGTCGAGCACGTCGATGGCGAAGGTGTGATCGGTGAGCAGCCACGGCTGCGTCCCGGTGAAGACTTCCACTACACGTCTGGTGTCATGCTGGCGACCGATCACGGGACCATGCAGGGCCACTACGACATGGTCGCCGATGACGGCACCGAATTCGCCGCGCCGGTCGCACCGTTCGTGCTGGCCATCCCACGTACCCTGCACTGACACGGAGGCCGGACGATGAGTGTGTGGGCGATCGGCGACCTGCAGGGCTGCTATGACGTGACCCAGCGACTGCTGGAGAAGCTCCGCTTCGACCCCGCGCAGGACACCCTGTGGTTCTGCGGCGATCTGGTCAACCGCGGTGGTCAATCCCTGGAAACGCTGCGGCTGGTGCATTCGCTGCGCGAGCACAGCGTGGTCGTGCTGGGCAATCACGATCTTTCGCTGCTGGCGGTCGGTGCACGCACCGAGGAAGAGCAGCGCAAGGTCAATCCGGACCTGCTGCGCATCGTGCAGGCCGAGGACCGCGACGAACTTCTGGACTGGCTGCGCCTGCAGAAGCTGGTGCATGTGGACCGCGAGATGGGCTGGATGATGGTGCACGCCGGCCTGGCGCCGAAGTGGACCACGCAGATGGCCGAAAAGCATGCGGCCGAAGTCGAAGTGCAACTGCACGGCGCGGGCTACCGCAAGCTGTTCCGCAACATGTATGGCGACAAGCCAAGCTGGGCACCGAACCTGTCCGGCTACGACCGTTCGCGGGCGATCATCAACGTGCTCACCCGCATGCGCTACTGCACTCCGCGCGGACGCATCGGCATCGAGGACAAGGGCACGCCGGGCACGCAGGAACAGGGACTGTATCCGTGGTTTGAAGTGCCCGGCCGGGTCGAGCGCGACCTGAAGGTCGTATGCGGCCATTGGTCGGCGCTGGGCCTGACCATCACCCAGGGCGTGCACGCCATCGACACCGGCGCGGTGTGGGGCGGCAAGCTGACCGCGATCCAGCTCGATACCGATGAGCTGCGCGTGGTGCAGGTGCCCGGCCGCGATGTACCTGCTCCGGTTCCGAATGCCCGGCCGCCGGCGCGACCGGCCCACGAGCGGTCCACCGCTGCGGCACAGGGCAAGGAACAGGGCGGCGGAAACACCGCTGCCAACCCGGGCAACCGCAGCCCACGTCGCCGCCGTCGGCGCGGTGGTGGTGGTAGTGGCGGTACGGGGGGCGGCAACAGCACCAGCACACCGCCGCAGGGCTGAGCCCTCAGGGAGCCGAGCATGGCTCGGCTCCACAGGTGCGGCGATCAGCGGCGCACGTAATGCGCGAAGCGGAACGCATAAGCGTGGCGTTCGTCGGCCGGATGCGGCTCACTGCTTGTTTCCCGCCACAGCTGCGGGTCCACCTGCGGGAAATGGGTGTCGGCCGGCACTTCGGCATCGACCCAGGTCAGGTACAGGTCACTGGCCTGGTCCAGCAGCTGGCGGAAGATCTCGCCGCCTCCGATGACACACAGCTCACGGGCCCCCTCGCCTTCAGCGATCGCCTTCGCTTCGTCCAGCGAGGCCACCGCGCGCATGCCCTCGAACGGCACCTGACCGCTGCGGGTCAGCACCAGGTTGGTCCGCCCCGGCAGCACGCGGCCGATCGACTCGGCCGTCCTGCGCCCCATCAGGATCGGCTTGCCCAGGGTGAGCGCCTTGAAGTGCTTGAAGTCATCCGGCAGGTACCAGGGCATGGCATTGCCCTGGCCGATGCCACGATTGCGATCCAGCGCCACGATCATCGAAAGCTTCATCGCGCTCACACCGCCACCGGCGCCTTGATCGCCGGATGTGGATCGTATCCGTCGATGCGGATGTCGTCGAACTGGAAGCCGAACAGATCGGTCACCTCCGGGTTCAACCACAGCTTCGGCAGCGCGCGCGGTTCGCGCGCCAGCTGCTCACGGGCCTGCTCGAAATGGTTGGAGTACAGGTGCGCATCGCCCAGCGTATGCACGAAGTCGCCCACGCCCAGGCCGGTGGCCTGCGCAACCATGTGGGTCAGCAGCGCATAGCTGGCGATGTTGAACGGCACGCCGAGGAAGATGTCGCCGCTGCGCTGGTACAACTGGCAACTGAGCCTGCCATCGGCCACGTAGAACTGGAACAGGTTGTGGCAGGGCATCAGCGCCATCTGCGAGAGCTCGCCCACGTTCCAGGCGCTGACCACCAGCCGCCGCGAATCGGGGTTGCGCTTGATCTCGTCCACCAGCCACTGCATCTGGTCGATCTCACGACCGTCAGCAGTAGCCCAGTTGCGCCACTGCTTGCCGTACACCGGGCCAAGATCACCGTTGCCGTCGGCCCATTCGTCCCAGATCCGTACCTGGTTGTCCTTCAGGTAGCCGATGTTGGTATCGCCTTTCAGGAACCACAGCAGCTCGTGGATGATCGAGCGCAGGTGCAGTTTCTTGGTGGTGACCAGCGGGAAACCTTCGTTGAGGTCGAAGCGCATCTGCCAGCCGAACACGCTGCGGGTGCCGGTACCGGTGCGGTCGCTCTTCTCCGTCCCGTGCTCCAGCACGTGCGAGAGCAGGTCCAGGTAGGCCTTCATGCCTTGCCCTCCACCGCCAGCGGCTGCGGCTGCAGTACCGGTGCGCGGCGCGACATCGCCAGCAGCACCAGGCCCAGCGCGATCAGCGGCAGGCTGAGGATCTGGCCGCGGGTGAGCCAGTCGAACGCTACGTAGATGCCGTTGTCGGGCATGCGCACGAATTCCACCGCGAAGCGGAAGACACCGTACATCAGCGCGAACAGCCCCCCCACCAGATAGCGATGGCGTGGCTTCGCCGACACCGCCCACAGCACCACGAACATCACCAGCCCTTCGAGGAAGGCTTCATACAGCTGCGAGGGGTGGCGTGCGTACTGGTTCAGCGCGCCGGTCGCGAACTGCGCCTGCAGGGTCGCGTGGTCAAGCTGGTTCAGCGGAGCCGGCAGGCCGGACGGAAACACCACGCCCCAGCTGCCGTCGGTGTACTTGCCCCACAGCTCTGCGCCGATGAAGTTGCCGATGCGGCCAAAACCCAGGCCCAGTGGCACCAGCGGCGCCATGAAGTCCATGGTGTCGAAGAAGTGCAGCCTGTGCTTGCGCGACCACCACCAGCAGGCGCCGAGCACGCCGAGCAGGCCACCGTGGAAGCTCATGCCGCCGTCCCATACCTTGAACAGCAGCAGCGGGTTGTGCAGGAAATCGCCCAGCGCGTAGAACAGCATGTAACCGATGCGCCCGCCCAGCACGACGCCCAGCATGGCGTAGAACAACAGGTCGGAGAATCCGTTGGCATCGACGCCGGGCAGGCGCCCGGCGGCGATCCGGCGACGACCGAGCAGCCAGGCGGCGGTGAAACCCAGCAGGTACATGATGCCGTACCAATGCACCTTGATCGGCCCCAGCGAGAGGGCGATGGGGTCGATGTCGTGGAAATAGATCATGGAAGACGCCTGGCAGGAGTACGGGTATTTTAGCGCCCCGACCCGGCCCGGGACCGGGGCTCAGCCCAGGATCTGCGGCGCATTCGGGAGCGCGTCATCCTCCGACCGCGTCGAGGCCGGAAAGTGCCCTTCCACCAGGCTGGAGACTTCGTCGATCGCATCGCGCAGCGCATCCACCGGACTGGCGCCGCGCAGGCCTTCGCGCAGGTGGGTGCACACCCGCTGCCACTGCGCCGCGCTGACCCGGTCGCTCAGGCCCCGGTCGGCGACGATCTCGATGGCGTGGTCGGCCAGCAGCAGGTAGATCAGTACGCCGTTGTTGTGCCGGGTATCCCAGGTGCGCAGGTGGGCGAATGCCTGCTCCGCCGCCTGGCGCGGCGTGATTCCGCGCCAGACCGCGTGCAGCGGCAGGTCGGCTTCGACAGCGAACATCACCTGGCCGCCGTGGCGCTGCTCACCGGCAGCGATGGCCGCGGTGATCGCCTGCAGCGTGGCGGGGGGAAACGCCCGTCGTACCGAGGGCGAGAACAGATGACGGCAAAGACGACGGATCATCACCAACCTCCCGAAGCACCACCGCCGCCGGAACGGCCACCGCCGCCGCCCCAGCCGCCTCCGCCGCCGAAACCGCCGCCGCCCCCGAAACCACCACCGCCGCCCCAGCTGCCGCCGCCCCAGCCACTGCCGCCGGCAAAGCGGCCGGGATGGCCGGACAGCATCGCCACCACCAGCCCGACAACGCCGGCCAGGCCACTGGCCAGCAGGGTGGAGGTGAACAGGAAGGCAGCAACCGCCGCACCCGCACCTCCGAGCAGCCCGCGCACCGGCCGCGGCACCCGCGAGAACACGCCCCGCAGCACCGTGCCTGCGAACACGCCGATGAACAACGCCAGGATCCAGGTATCGCCACCGCCGTCGGCCTCCCGCCCGCGCTGGCCACTGACCGGCGCCGGCAGCGACTCGCCGTCGATCAGCCCGACCAGTACGGCGGTGGCATCGGTGATGCCGCCGGCGTAGTCGCCACTGCGGAAGCGTGGCACCAGATATTCCTGGATGACGCGGTTGGCGATGGCATCGGGGATGGCGCCTTCAAGACCATAGCCCGGCTCGATGCGCACACGCCGGTCATCCTTGGCCACCACCAGCAGCACGCCGTCATCCACGCCCTTGCGGCCGATCTGCCACTGGTCGAAGACCCGCGTCGTGTACTGCGCGATGTCCTCCGGCTGCGTCGTGGGCACCACCAGCACCTGCAGCTGGCTGCCCTTGCGCTGCTGCAGATCCAGCGCCTGCTGCACCAGCGCCTGCTTCTGCGCGGCGTCCAGCGTGCCGGTGGTGTCGACCACCGGCGAATCCAGCGCCGGAATCGGCGCCAGCTGCTGCGCCTGCGACGCCAGCGGCAGCCACAGCAGCAGGGCCAGCAGCGCAGTGGCCAGGCGCATCGGTCAGTGGCCCGGCTGCGGTGCCGGCTGCTGCGGCGCGTTGCCGAAATCCACCGCCGGTGCGGTGGAGATCTGCGCTTCGTTGTCTACGGTGAAGTTCGGCTTGGTCTTGTAGCCGAACAGCTTTGCGGTGATCACCTGCGGGAACGAGCGGATGTAGGTGTTGTAGTCCTGCACCTGCTGGATGTAGCGGCCACGGGCGACGGTGATGCGGTTCTCGGTGCCTTCCAGCTGGGCCTGCAGGTCACGGAAGTTCTGGTCGGACTTGAGCACCGGGTAGTTCTCGGTGACGACCAGCAGCCGCGACAGCGCGCTACCCAGTTCGCCCTGGGCCTGCTGGAACTGCTTGAGCGAGGCTTCGTCATCGGCGTTGACGTTGATCTGGCCGACACGCGAGCGGGCGTTGGTGACTTCGGTCAGCACGCGCTCTTCCTGGCTGGCGAAGCCCTTCACGGTCTGCACCAGGTTGGGCACCAGGTCGGCGCGGCGCTTGTACTGGTTGAGCACTTCGGACCAGCTGGCCTTGACCGCTTCATCCTTCTGCTGGATCGCGTTGTAGCCGCAGCCGGACAGCAGGGAGGCCAGCAGCATCAGGGGCAGGACACGGGTGAACAGGCGCATGGCGAAGGTTCCGGGTGGGTTTGGCGCCGAGCATGCCATGGTTCGGGTGAAAGACCGGCCATCGGGCGCCGCCCCCTCCGCGGTGGC
>NZ_JAODZG010000059.1:0-21459 GCF_029835135.1 Stenotrophomonas sp. GD04145
ACGGCCGCCCGCCATACCCCGTCATACCGTCATCGCCCCCTGGCCGGTAGAATGGCGCCCGCTGTCCACCGCCCGCTCCCGGAGCCCCCATGCCCGTTGAAGCCCAGCCGGAAGCCGCCGCCGTTGATACGGTGAGTGCGCCCGGCTATCTCTCCATTCGCGACCTGCGCAAGGAATTCGACGGTTTCGTCGCCGTCGACGACGTCAATCTGGATGTGCGCAAGGGCGAGATCTTTGCCCTGCTGGGCGGCTCCGGCAGCGGCAAATCCACCCTGCTGCGCTGCCTGGGCGGCTTCGAGACACCCACCAGGGGCAGTATTACCCTTGATGGGCAGCGTCTGGACGCGTTGCCGCCCTATCAGCGGCCGGTCAACATGATGTTCCAGTCCTACGCCCTGTTCCCGCACATGACGGTCGAGCAGAACATCGCGTTCGGCCTCAAGCAGGACGGGCTGGGCAAGGATGCGATCGGCAGGCGCGTCGGCGAAATGCTGGAGCTGGTGCAGATGGGCCACCTCGGCAAGCGCAAGCCGCATCAGCTGTCCGGCGGCCAGCAGCAGCGCGTGGCGCTGGCACGCTCGCTGGCCAAGGGCCCCAAGCTGCTGCTGCTGGATGAGCCGATGGGTGCGCTGGACAAGAAGCTGCGCTCGCAGATGCAGCTGGAACTGGTCAGCATCATTGAATCGTCGGGCGTGACCTGCGTGATGGTCACCCACGACCAGGAAGAAGCGATGACCATGGCCACCCGCATCGCGGTGATGGATGCGGGCTGGATCCAGCAGGTCGGCAAGCCGGACGAAGTGTACGAGCAGCCGGCCAACCGGTTCGTCGCCGAGTTCATCGGCTCGGTGAACCTGTTCGACGGCGTGATCGACGAGGACCTGCCGGAGTATGTGACCGTACGATCGCCGCTGTTCCCGGCGCCGATCTACATCGCCCATGGCATCACTGGATATGAAGGGCAGCCCGTCGCATTCGCGCTGCGCCCGGAAAAGGTGATGATCGGCAAGGACGAGCCGGAAGGGCACACCAACAAGGCACAGGGTGTGATCGAGGACATCGCCTACTTCGGCAGTCACTCGGTCTACCACGTGCGCCTTCCCAGTGGAGCCAAGGTGCTGGCCAACTTCGCCAATTCGCAGCGCTGGGCCAGCGATGGCCTGACCTGGGGTGACAGCGTGTGGGTGCACTGGCGCGACAATGACGGCGTGGTGCTGACCTCATGAGTGTCGCCGGGCTGAAGCGCTGGCTGCCGGGACTGCGCGCCACGGTGATCGGTGTTCCGTATCTGTGGCTGCTGCTGTTCTTCGCAGTGCCCTTCCTGATCGTGTTGATGATCAGCTTCTCGCACAGCCGTGTCGGCTCGCCGCCGTACACCTGGCTGCTGCAGTACGTGGACGGCGGGTTCTCGCTCAAGCTCAACCTCGAGAACTATCTGGCGCTGTTCCGCGATTCGATCTACGCCCAGGCGTTCCTGAGTTCCATCAAGATCGCAGCGATCTCCACCTTCCTGACCCTGCTGATCGGCTACCCGATGGCCTATGCCATCGCCCGGCTGTCGCCGGCGGCGCGCAACGTGGCGATGATGCTGGTGGTGTTGCCGTCGTGGACCTCGTTCCTGATCCGCGTGTACGCGTGGAAGGCGATCCTGGACCGCAACGGCCTGCTCGACCAGTTCCTGCAGTTCACCGGTCTGCAGACGCTGATGAGTGGCATGGGGCTGCCCAGGCTGCAGCTGATCGATACGCCGACCGCGGCCTATATCGGTATCGTCTACTGCTATCTGCCATTCATGGTGCTGCCGCTGTACGCCAACCTGGTCAAGCATGACCACCGCCTGCTGGAGGCGGCCTACGATCTCGGTGCGAAGCCGTGGCAGGCCTTCCTGCGCATCACCCTGCCGCTGTCCAGGGCCGGCATCATCGCCGGCTGCATGCTGGTGATGATTCCGGCGGTCGGCGAGTTCGTCATCCCTGAGATGCTCGGCGGATCGGAGACGTTGATGGTTGGCCGGCAGCTGTGGAACGAGTTCTTCAACAACCGCAACTGGCCGGGCGCCTCGGCGATGGCGGTGGCGATGATCCTGCTGCTGCTGGTGCCGATCCTGCTGTTCAACCGTTCCCAGCAGCGCCTGCTGGAAGGGAAGCAGGCATGAGCCCGCGTACCGCCAAGGGCCTGGGTCTGGGCGTGCTGCTGCTCGGCTTCGCCTTCCTGTACCTGCCGATCCTGCTGTTGATGTTCTATTCGTTCAACAGTTCGCGGCTGGCGATGGTATGGGCGGGCTTCTCCACCCGCGCCTACAGCGATCTGTTCGCCGACCGTGCACTGATGGACGCGATGTGGACCAGCCTGGTGGTGGCGTTCTGGACCGCCTGCACCGCCACGGTGCTCGGTACGCTGGCGGCCATGGTGATGACCCGATTCAAGCGTTTCCGCGGCAAGCCGCTGTTCGGCGCGCTGGTCACCGCGCCGCTGGTGATGCCGGACGTGATCCTGGGTTTCTCGCTGATGGCGCTGCTGGCCTCGATGGGGGCCATTCCGGGCTTCCCGGCGCGTGGACTGGCGACCATCTGGATCGCCCACGTCACCTTCACTCTGTGCTTCGTCACTGTGGTGGTGTCTTCGCGCCTGCAGGAAATGGACCTGTCGCTGGAAGAAGCGGCGATGGACTTGGGGGCCAGCCGGCTGACCGTGTTCACCCGCATCACGCTGCCGATCATCGCCCCAGCACTGGTAGCGGGCTGGCTGCTGGCCTTCACGCTGTCGCTGGATGACGTGGTGGTGGCCAGCTTCGTCGCCACGCCGGGCTCGACAACACTGCCGATGAAGGTCTTCGCCTCGGTCCGCATGGGCATCAGCCCGAAGATCAATGCGCTGGCCACGCTGCTGGTATCGGCGGTGTCGATCGCGGCGGTGATCGGCTGGTACATCAACGCGCGCGCCGAGAAGCGGCGCCAGCGCGACCTGCAGCTGGCCCGGCAGGACAAC
The DNA here is from genome assembly GCF_029835135.1 of Stenotrophomonas sp. GD04145. Lineage (NCBI taxonomy): Bacteria > Pseudomonadati > Pseudomonadota > Gammaproteobacteria > Lysobacterales > Lysobacteraceae > Stenotrophomonas > Stenotrophomonas sp. GD04145. Next base: position 2,989 of record NZ_JAODZG010000059.1, read on the forward strand.
GGCTGATCCGGCAACGCGCGGCTCACGGGCAAGGGCGCACACTGGGGATCTGCCTGAAGGAGATCCCCCATGACTGTCGAGATCATCGATCCCACCACCGGCCAGGTGACCTACCGCCATGAACTGATGGGCGCTGCCGACGTCGAGCAGCGCCTGCAGGCCGCGGCCGACGCATTCCCGGCCTGGGCCGCACGTTCGCTGCAGGAGCGGGGTGCCGTCCTGCGAGGGATCGCCGCGCAGCTGCGCACGCGGCGTGACGAGCTGCAGCAGGCGATGACGCACGAGATGGGCAAGCTGAAGGCCGAGGCATTGGCCGAGGTCGACAAATGCGCGGCGGCCTGCGAGTACTACGCCGATCACGCCGCCGACTACCTCAAGCCCCAGCTGATCGATACCGAGGCACAGCGCAGCTACGTGCGCTACGAGCCGATCGGCTGCGTGTTCGCGGTGATGCCATGGAACTTCCCGGTCTGGCAGGTGTTCCGCTTCCTTGCGCCTGCCTTCATGGCCGGCAACGTGGCGCTGCTCAAGCACGCCAGCAACGTGCCCCAGTGTGCGGACCTGATCCTGGCGGTGTGCCGCGACGGTGGCCTGCCGGCCGGTGTGTTCGACGTTCTGCACATCGACAACGACCAGGCAGCCGAGGTGCTGCGCGATGCGCGGGTGAAGGCGGTGACGCTGACCGGCAGCGAACGCGCCGGGCGTTCGATCGCGTCCAATGCGGGCAGCCAGCTGAAGAAGTCGGTGATGGAGCTGGGGGGCAGTGACGCCTTCGTGGTGCTGGACGATGCCGATCTCGACAAGACCGTGGCGGCCGCAGTGAAGTCACGCTTCGACAACAGTGGGCAGACCTGTATCGCTGCCAAGCGCTTCATCGTGGTGGAGCGCGTGGCCGATGAATTCACCCGCCGCTTCGTCGAGGCCGCTGGTCAGCGCCGGTATGGCGACCCCAGCGAGCGCGAGACCACGCTGGCACCGATGGCCCGCGCGGACCTGCGCGACGAGCTGCACAAGCAGGTGCAGGCGAGTGTGGCCAAGGGGGCGCGGGTGCTGCTGGGCGGCGAGCCGATTGCGGGCACACATGCCGGCTATCCGGCCACCGTGCTGGACCAGGTCGGGCCGGGCATGCCCGCCTACGACGAGGAGCTGTTTGGGCCGGTGGCTGCGGTGATCCGGGTCAAGGATGAAGAGGAAGCGCTGCGCGTGGCCAACGACACCCGCTTCGGGCTGGGCGGCAGTGTCTGGACCGGAGACCCGGTGCGTGGCGAGTCCTTCGCCCAGCGCATGGAATGCGGTGCGGCCTTCGTCAATGCCATCGTCAAGAGTGACGCGCGGCTGCCGTTCGGCGGCAGCAAACAGTCGGGCTTCGGCCGCGAACTGGCGGACCATGGCATCCATGAGTTCATGAACATCAAGACTGTCTACGTGGCCTGATGGTGCATTCCGTGTGCCACGGTAAAGAAGCAGCCGAGCCCGAACCTGGGCTCGGCTCTACAACCACCGCGCGCGCTTGAACAACCGGTACAGGCCCACGCAGACACCGCCCACGCCGACGATCATCAGCGGGTACGCCCATGGCTGGCTCAACTCCGGCATGTGACTGAAGTTCATGCCGTACCAGCTCGTGATCAGTGTCGGCGCCGCCAGCAGGGCCGCCCACGCACCCAGCCGCTTCACGGTTTCGCCCTGCGCCAGCGTCACCAGCGAGAGGTTCACGCTCAGTGCGGTACCCAGCATCTCGCGCAGGGTATCGATCACGTCGCTGATGCGCACCGCATGGTCATGCACGTCGCGGACGTAGAGCTTCACTTCGTCCGGAATCAATTCGCCCTGGTAGCGGCGCAGCTGCGCCAGCACGTCCTGCAAGGGGGCCACGGCCATCCGCATCTTGTTCAACTCGCGCTTGAGCTCGTACAGGCGCACCACGGTGCTGCGCTTGTAGCTCTCGGCGAAGATGTCCTTCTCCAGCAGCTCCAGCGTGTCGCGGAAGCGGTTGGTGATCGGCAGGTAGTTGTCGACCACGAAGTCGGTGACGGCATACAGGCAATACGACGGACCCATCTTCAGCAGCTGCGGCTCGCGTTCCACCCGGGCACGTACTGGTGCATACGACAGCGAAGCACCGTGGCGCACGGTCACCAGGAAACGCGGCCCGAGGAAGGCGTGGGTTTCACCGTACTGGATGCGCTCATCGACCATCTGCGCGGTGGTCATCACCACGAACAGCGAGTTGCCGTAGGCTTCCACCTTCGGCCGCTGGTGCGCATTCCGCGCGTCCTCGATCGCCAGGTCGTGCAGGCAGAACTCCTCCTGCAGCTTCAGCAGCACGTCTTCATTGGGGTCGAACAGGCCGACCCAGACGAAGCCGTTGCCGCTGGCGATGACGTCGCTGATGGCGTCCAGGCTGATGTCATGGCGGACGCCCTGCTCATCGTAGTGGACGCAGTTGATGACGCAGGCGGGATTGGCCGAAGCAGGTGCGGCAGCGGAGGCGGGCAGTGACATGCCCGCCATCGTGCGTCAGTGCCGCGTATCCGACAAGTGACGATCGCGCCCCAGCACCCAGGCCAGGGCAGCATGGATCGGCAGCAGCAGCACGATCCATTGCACGTTGTACTGTGCCTGCAGGCTCAGCCAGTGCAGGATCAGCGCGGCCAGGGCCTGCAGTGCCACCAGCCACAGCACGACCGTGAACATGCGGCCCGGCGGGCGACGGCGCAGCAGCCGGACCGCGCCCGGCAGCAGCAGCACGCACAACGGCGAAAGCAGCAGCAGGTTGCGGTTGGCCCAGGCGGCGTAATGGGTGCTGAAGCCCCAGAGGAACACCAGCAGGCCACCTGCGACGGCACACAGCAGCCACAACGGCAGTCCCAGTCCGGCCAGCAGGCGCGGCCGGTTGCGCAACGCCAGCACGCCGGCAGCGATGGCCAGGCCGCACAGCAGCCACGGCCACCAGCGGCGCGGGAATTCCTTGGGCTCCGGATCGATGCGGTGCGGCAGCAGTTCCTGCTCGGACTGCACCAGCGGACGACCGTCGCTGTTGCGCGCCTGGCGCAGGGCATCGGCCAGGCGCATCGGCACGAACGCTTCCTGCCAGCGTGACAGCGGCTGATCGGCGAACGGGCCCAGGCCCACGTCGAAGCCCAGCCACATCCACGGCGCGGGCGAGGCCAGGCGGACCGATTCGCTGCGGTAGGTATTGCCGCGCGAGCGTCCGGACAGCTGCGCATGCAGTCCACCACCCAGCGCCTTGTCCAGCGTGTCGCGCACCATCGTCGCGCAGTTGGCGGTGTAGTAGTCGTAGTGGTAGCGCGCGTTCTCCGGCCTAGCCCGCTCGGCCAGGTCGGCGGCCAGTGCGCGCGCCTGGTCCGGGCGCAGATCCAGCCACTGCACGCTCGCTCCGCGGCCGGTCTCGTCGTAGTACGACAGGTCCTGCTGAAGGGGCAGCGCCACCAGGTAATACATCATGTCGCCACGCACGAAACGACCGATGAAATCATCCTCGGACGGATCGAAGTAGCCGAAATTGTACGACGTTGCCTCACCACTGGCCGGATCGAGCACCACGATGGCGTCATGGCCGAAACGCTCGAAGAACACCGTGCCGGGCTGCATCGTCACCACGCCGATGCGCGGCGCCGGGGTCCCGGCGACCGCAGCCGTGGCCTGCGCGAAGGCGATGGCAGGCACGGCCGTGGCCAGCATGCACAGTGCCAGCCACAGGGTGAGGATCAGCCCGCGCCGCTTCAAGCGTCGTCCTGCGCGTCCGGTGGCAGCACCGTCACGTGGAAGGCCTGTACCCGGCGCGCATCGGCACGCGCGACACGGAACATGAAGCGGTCCAGCGCCAGTTCGTCTCCGATCTCCGGAAGGTGACCGACCGCTTCCGTGACCAGGCCGCCGATGGTGTCGTAGTCCTCGTCGGAGAACGTGGCACCGAAGCGCTCGTTGAAATCCCCGATCGGGGTCAGGGCATCGACCACGTACTGGCCGTCGGCCTGGATCGCGATCTGTGCCGACGGATCCTCGGCTTCGTCGTGCTCGTCATCGATGTCGCCGACGATCTGTTCCAGCACGTCCTCGATGGTGACCAGGCCGGCGACGCCGCCGTACTCGTCGACCACGATGGCCATGTGGTTGCGCGACAGGCGGAACTCCTTCAGCAGCACGTTGAGCTTCTTCGCTTCAGGAATCAGCACCGCCGGGCGCAGCAGTTCGCGTACGTTGGCCGGGCCGTGGTCGGCAACCACGCCGCGCAGCAGGTCCTTGGCCAGCAGGATGCCGAGGATGTCGTCCTTGTTCTCGCCATGCACCGGGAAGCGCGAATGGCCGGATTCGACCACCTGCTTCATCAGTTCCAGGAAGGGCGCTTCGACCGGCAGCGAGACCATCTGCGAACGCGAGATCATCACGTCGCCCACGGTCAGCTCGGCCACCGAAATGGCGCCTTCCATCATCTTCAGGGTATCGGCGGCGATCAGACCTTCTTCCTGCGCGGTGTGCAGGACAGCGACCAGCTCGTCGCGGGTATGGGGTTCGCCGGAGAACGCGGACGTCAGGCGTTCCAGCCAGCCGCGCTTCTTTTCACTGTGCTCCTGCAGGGAGCTACTACTGTCGTCTTCAGACATCTCTGGAAAAAGGGCACCCGGCATGCCGGGCGTTGGCGCCAGTCTAGCAGGATGTAGCGGCCTGTCAGCGCCCCCCGCTGCCGGGGCCGGTGATCGGGGGCGGCGCCAGTTCAGGCCGGGACGCCGGTGCTTCGGGCAGGTCCAGGCTGTAGGTGCAGCCGGCCAGCGTCCGGCCTGGGTGGGAGGCCACCGTTGAGACACTGAGAATGATCGACTCGATCTGCGCCTCGCCGGTGGTCGGGTCGGTCACGTCACGGCTGACCAGTTCGCGCCCCGCCATGAACTTGCCGTCCTGGTCGTATCCGGTCTCCAGCCCGAGCCGCCTGGCCAGTGGCCGGGGGTCGGCCTCATCGAGGATGGCCATGATGCTGGCACCGGCCATCGCGACCCGGTCCGTGCGGGTGCCGAACACCGTGATGGGCTGCGCCAGACGGTACTCGCTCAGGAACCGGTTGCCCTGCGGCAGGGGTTGCAGGCCGCTGGCGACCGCTTTCAGCGGGTCGGCCAGCAGCGGTGCCAGCGCGGCATGGGCGGCCACGTCCTGGCGGCATTCGATCAGTGCCGGCAGGTCCAGCGGAGCGGCGGACGCAGAGGTGGCAAGCAGCAGGGGCAGGAACACAGCGGCACTCCGTGGTGGCGCCGAGCCTGGGCTCGGCTGCCTTCCGGTCAGGGGGGGCGGCGGGCTCAGCGCTCGCCGGCGTAAGGGTCGGCGATGCCGAGCTCGGCCAGGATCTCGCGTTCCAGCTGCTCCATCGCCTCGGCTTCCTTGTCGTCTTCGTGGTCCCAGCCGAGCAGGTGCAGCACGCCGTGCACGGTGAGGTGCGCATAGTGGGCGTTGAGCGCCTTGCCCTGCTCACCGGCCTCGCGCTCGACCACCGGGGCACAGATCACCAGGTCGCCCAGCAGCGGGAACTTCACGCCCTTGGGCAGGCCTTCGGGCACTTCGGCCGGGAAGCTGAGCACATTGGTGGCGTAGTCCTTGCCGCGGTAGTGGCGGTTCAGCGACTGCCCCTCCTTGGCATCGACCACGCGGATCGCCAGGTCGGCTTCGCGGATCCGCCCCTTCAGGGCCGCGGCAACCCACCTGCGGAAGCTCACCGCGGCCGGCAGTCCGGCGCGGGGCAGGGCGTAACTGACGGCGACGTCCAGCCGTACGGGACCACGGGTCATGATGTCGCTCCGGGTTGGATCTGATGCAGGTCGCGGCGGTCGTAGGCACTGACGATGCGGGCCACCAGCGGATGGCGGACGACGTCGCGCGATTCGAAGAAGGTGAAGCTCACGCCCTCGACATCGCGCAGCACGTCGATGGCATCGCGCAGGCCCGATTTCAGGTGCTTGGGCAGGTCGGTCTGGGTCAGGTCGCCGGTGACCACGGCGGTGGAGCCGAAGCCCAGCCGGGTCAGGAACATCTTCATCTGCTCGATGGTGGTGTTCTGCGCCTCGTCCAGGATCACGAACGCGTCGTTGAGCGTGCGGCCACGCATGTACGCCAGCGGTGCGATCTCGATGACGTTCTTCTCCAGCAGCTTGACCACCTTCTCCACGCCCATCATTTCGTACAGGGCGTCGTACAGCGGCCGCAGGTAGGGATCGACCTTCTGGGTCAGGTCGCCGGGCAGGAAGCCGAGCTTCTCGCCGGCCTCGACCGCAGGCCGCACCAGGATCAGGCGCTGCACGCGCGACTCGTTCAGCGCTTCCACCGCGCTGGCCACGGCCAGGAAGGTCTTGCCGGTACCGGCCGGGCCGATGCCGAAGTTGATGTCATGGGTGGCGATCTGGTGCAGGTAGCGGCCCTGGTTGGCGCCGCGACCGCGCACGGTGCCACGCTTGACCCGGATCGCCACGTCCTGTGCTTCGTACGAGCGTTCGGCGATCTGCTCCACGTTGGCCTGGGCCAGGCGCAGGTGGATGGCGTGGTTGTCGAAGGTGGTCTCGCCGGCTTCGGCGTACAGGGCCTCGATCAGCTTCTGCGCTTCCACGCTGGCTTCCTTCGGTCCACTGATGCGGAACACGAAGCCGCGATTGGCGATCTCCACGCCGAGTTTCAGTTCGATCTGTCGCAAATGGCCGTCGAACGGGCCGCACAGGTTGGCCAGGCGCGCGTTGTCTTCCGGCGACAGGGTGAAGTCTCGATGCTCGATGTTTTTCATTGCTGGAGGTGGGGCGGAAGCCTTCCACCACAGTGTCTTCAAGGGGAAACAAGGGTAGCGCGCGGGGGCGCACACGGCCAGTACGGGGGCTGCGACGCGGTTTTCCACACGGGGTGTGGATCGGGCCTGCGGGAACCTGTGGATAGACGTTCGCAATGCTTGTGCCACAAGCTTCCTGCGCCGGTGGTGAAAAAAGCGTCACGGCCGGTTGGGGAACGGAAACCGGAAGCAGCGGTGGCCACGGGAAGGTTCACAGGCATTGAGCGTCGGGGCGGAGCGCCCGGCCAGGGAGAGGTCATGGATGTTTCACATACGGCAGCTGCGCACGCGCCGCTGGCGGGGCTCGGGTCGAACGGGCAACTGCATCGGCTGCAGGCTGAGGGCCTGCCTCCCTTGTTCGTCGAACAGTGGTGGGGCCACGAAAGCCTGGTCAACGGTTTCGATTACTGGGTAGATGCCGTGCACCCGGATGCGGGCCTGCCATGCGCAGACTGGCCGGGACTGAGCGCCGCGCTGGTCACCTGCCTCGATGATGGCCAGGACCACCATCGCTGCGGCTACATCGCCGCCGCTCACCTCCTTGGCGCAGACGGCGGTCTGGCGCGCTATCGGCTGCATCTCGTGCCATGGACGTGGTTCCTGCGGCATGCGCGGCGCAGCCGTGTCCATCAGCAGCGGACCGTCCGGGACATCGTCGAGGACGTGTTCGGCACGCACAGCGGACTGGCCCGCTGGCGCTGGAGCGACGATGCCCTGGCCGCTCTGGCCGCCGCATCCGTGCGCGACTGCTGCATCCAGTATCGGGAGCCGGACCTTGAGTTCGTGCAGCGGCTGTTGGCCGATGAAGGCATTGCGGGCACGTTCGAGAGCGACAGCAGCGGCGGATTGACGCTCGTGCTGTTCGCCGACAGCAGCGTGCAACCTGAGAATCCACAATCGGCCCGAGACGGCGGTATCCGTTTCCACCGTGACGACGCCACCGAGCGCGCAGATGCCCTGCAGCAGCTGGGCAGGTGGCGTCGGCTGGGCAGCAGCCGGCTCTCGCTTGTCACCGACGATGGCCCGGCGGCCACCGTCCGACATGCGCAGATGCCACTGCAGGACGCCGGGCGCAGCCCGCGCGAGGTCTATGAGCCGGTGGGCACCCACGCCCTGGCTGGCGCCGATGAGGGGTATCGTCGCGCGCGGCGAGCAGCTGAAGCGCACGAGGCCGGCAGTGCAGGCTGGCTGGCGGCAGGCAGCGTACGCAGCCTGCAGGTCGGTCGCTTCATCCGCGTTCTGGCCGCGGGCGCTGGTTCGACGCCGAGCCTGCTGCCGACCGAACTACTGCATTACGGGTGCAATCCGCCGCCGATCACGCAGGGGGCGGAGCAACCACGCGCTGCGGCACCGGCCCGCTGGCTTGAGGCCGGTTCAGCCATGCCCGGCGTGGCGCTGGAGACAAACGCAACCCTGGGTTATGCCAATCGCTTCCGCGCCGTCGATCGGAATCGACCGTGGCGGCCCGTGCTGGCCGACGGCACCGGCGAACGCATCCACCCGCGGCCGCTCGCGCCAGGCCATCAGACCGCTACGGTGATCGCTGGCGATGGCCGTGATGATGCCGCTCTGTACGCCGATCACCTGGGCCGGGTACGGGTGCGTCTGCATCTTCAGGACGCCACAGATGCCGGTACGACCTGTTGGCTGCGGGTCGCGCAGCGCTACGCTGGACCGGGCGTCGGTGCACAGTTCCTGCCGCGTGTCGGCCAGGAGGTGGTGATCGGCTTTCTGGACGGGAACATCGATCAGCCCTTGGTGCTGGGCGCGCTGTACAACGGTCGTGGCGAGGCGGGCGTTGCGCGCACCCCGGCCGGAGCAGCGGCCGCAGACGAAAGCGGCGGCCTGTTTGGGCATGCCACCGACTCCCGTCCGAGCGCACAGGGCAATGCGGCCGGCGGCCATGCGCCTGTCTGGCACGCGATGGCACCGGGGCAGGACCAGCACCGGCATGCCGGGGCGGTATGGGGCATCCAGTCACGGGAATGGTCCGGAACGGGTTACAACCGGCTGGCCTTCGATGATTCCGACGCACAGCTGCGCGTGCAGCTGGCCAGCAGCCACGCCAGCAGCGAGCTGAATCTTGGTCATCTGCTGCACATGGCTGACAACCATCGTGGTTCCCTGCGCGGAGAAGGCGCGGAACTGCGCACTGACGCGTGGGGCGCGCTGCGTGCCGAACGGGGTGTATGGTTGACCGCGCGTGGCCACGCTGCGCTGTCACCCGCAGGCGAGGTGTCTGCGGCCGGCGCGCTGCTGCAGCAGGTCGCCCTCCTGGCCGCGTCCAGCCATGGCGCGGCCACGATGCACGGCACGGCTGGCTTGGACAGCCACGCAGTACGGGAGGACAGCACCGGCCTGGCAGGTCTGCAGCGGGTTGCGCGGGCCAGTGTGACCGGACTTTCCTATGCGCAGGCCAGCGCCGATGAGGAGGGCTGCCCCGCGCCCGGCGATGTTCCGCATACCGGCCAGCCAACGCTGGGCCTGCATGGGCAGGCCGGTCTGATGATGGTGGCCGGGCAGGCACTGCACTGGGGCGGTGCCCGGAATGTGGCACTGTCCAGTGGCGGGCACACCGATGCCAACGTGGCCGGCGGTGCGCGCCTGCACGCGGCGCAGGCGGTGGGCATGCTGGCGGCCAGTGGCCGCAGCTTTGCCGGTGATGCGGCATTGACCATCGTCGCTGGGCAGGAGGTACTGGACATCCGGGCCCAGTCCGAAACGATCCACCTGCAGGCGCGCAGCACCGTGCGTGCAGCGAGCGGGCAAGGGGCTGTGGAGCTTGCCGCACCGCGCACCCTGCACATCGCCACCGCCGGTGGCGCCAGCATTACGCTGGAAGATGGCAACCTGGTGCTGGTCTGCCCCGGCACGGTGACCGTGCAGGCCGGGCAGCGCACCTTCGTCGGCCCGGCGCAGCTGACCCGTCCCCTGCCGGACATGCCGTCCAGCGCGCTGGACGGGCAGGTTCCGAAGCTTGCCTTCAGGCTGCAGGACATCCCGGGCCCACAGGGTGTGCCGCTGGGCGGGCAGCCCTGGAGGATCGTGCGCACGCACCGCGCCCTGGACGATGAGCAGCGTGACAGCGCCCTGCTGCCGGAACGCTGGGCCGAGACCCTAGCCGAAGGTGAGGCCGACGCACAGGGCGATGTCAGCCTGGACGATGCGCTGTGCGCGAAGATCTGGAGTGACGCAGGCCGCCATCCCGGCTGCCTGTTCCTGGTACACGGAATCGACGTGATCCCGCTGCAGCGGCCCCGGCCATACAGCAGCTCCCCGGGGGTGCGGGCAACCCTGGACACGCTGGAGGCGATCAACTATGGCAAGAGTCTGGCCGACCTGCCCGACGATGCCGCGCTGCATGCCTACCGGCAGCGCGCCGAGTACGAGTTCCAGTCCCACATCGACGCCAGCCCGGCCCGGCGCAAGGAGATCTGATCATGGCAGACGCAAATGCATGGGGCAGGGTCGAACGCGCCTCCCTCATCTGCAGGGATGGCCAGAAGGGCACGACCAGCGGCGACTACTACGCACCACCGGACCGTCAGTTCGCGCCGGTGCGGCATGGGAACCGCGTCGACGCGTTCACCGACGGGCGCTCGGCCATGAAGGCGATGGCCGATGCCATCCGCGGCGCGCAGAAATTCATCTTCATCGCCGACTGGCAGATGAACTTCGATACCGAGATGGACGCGCGCGGTGACGCGCACTTCGCGCGGCTGAGCGAGCTGCTGTTCGACGCTATCAACCAGCGCGGCGTGGATGTGCGGGTACTGCTCTACGACAGCGTGGAGGCGGCCGCCTACACCCACGAGAACGAGGTGCGCACGGCGCTGTACAAGATGCAGGATGACAAGACGCCCGGGCAGGTGCAGGTGGGCCTGCACAACCCGGCGACCGGCCGCACCGATGCCTTCAACATCGCCTTCTCGCACCACCAGAAGATCCTGGTGGTAGACGGACGCATCGGCTTCGTCGGAGGACTCGACGTCGCCCATGGCCGTTGGGACGACGGCAACTTCGACGTGGTCTGCGACCCGACGCTGCACGTGATCAATGACCATTACAACAACTGCCTGAGCAAGTATCGGAGCATGACGGAGGATGAGACGAAGCTCACGCTGGACAAGCCCGATACCAGCCCGGATGCGGCAGGCCGCGTCCGTCCCGGCTTCGCACAGGCGTATGTGCCCGGCATGGCCATCGCACTGGACCAGATGAAGGCGCAGTGGGATGCCGGTGCCGCATTGGCCGAACTGCAGGACTATGCAGACAAGCTGGGCGTACCCGACGCGCTTGAGCGCGAAGGCCTCAGGAAGATCGCCGAGTGGATCATCCCCGGCATGGAAGAGGGGATGGCGGTCAAGCGCACCGTCGCGCGCACGTTCCTGGCCATCCAGACGACACTGGAGGAGATCGGCAAGGAATATGCAGATGTCATTGCCGCGTCGAACCGTGCCGCCGACGAAGCCATCAAACTGAATCCGGTCCAGGCGGCTGCCGCAGCAGGGCGTGCGGTGGCAGGCTTCAGCGCCATCCAGGCGAAGAAGTTCGGCAGCTGGCTCGACCAGCAGAAGAACGACATCCGGGCGGCAGCGCTGCGGCCCTTCCAGACTGCAGAGAAAGCGGCGGGCTACCTGCTCGATCCGCGCAGCCTGCGCGCGGACATCGAAGGCCGACTCAGCGAAATAGAAGCAAAGATCGACAAGGCGAAGAAAGACTGGGAATCGCTGGTGCAGTGGATCAATACGCCGGTTGATCGCACCCAGCGGCTGCTCGACAGTGGCCGCCAGCCTCGCATGCCCTGGCAGGACGTGCACGCGCAGATCGCGGGCCCGGCCGTGTTCGATATCTGCAGCAACTTCATGCACCGCTGGAATGCCATGGTCTGGCAGAACCAGCGCGGTGACCGGACCGTCGGCTCGCTGCTGCGCAAGGGGCTGAACACGGGTCTTCGCAAGACCAATGAATGGCTCGACACAGCGCTGCCCGAGCAGACCACCCTGGCGCGTGGCATGGAACTGACGCCATTGAGCGATCAGTGGCTGCAGTCCATGGGGGGCATGCAGGCGGTGTTCGGTGACCTGACGGTGCCGGGCACGGCGGGCAAGGTCAGCGTGCAGATCGTGCGTTCCTCGGGCACCGCCCTGCATGCGCTGGAGAAGAAGGGGTGCAGGGAACTCGGCCTGAACCTGGACGACGCCAGCTGCCTGCAGCCGTACTGGGAGCGTGAGCAGCCGATGCACTCCATTCTCGACGCAATGGTCAACTGCATCGCATCGGCCAGTGCCTACATCTATCTGGAAACGCAGTTCCTCATTTCCGATTGCGGCTGGTCCGACACGGATCCGGGCAGCGTGGCGGAAACCGCAGTGAAGGGCGGGGAACGGCGGGATGCTACGGATGCCGAAAAGGCGAAGCTTGGTCACGTGGGGCGCGGCGTGGGCATGAGCGGCCCGGTAGGCCGGGCCGACATCGTGCAGGATGTTGTGGAGCGCAGGCAGGGAGTGAAGTCGGCGGCCAGCAACCCGCTGGTGGCCGCCCTGGCCGCGCGCATCCGCCGTGCGATCCTGGCCCGGCAGGGCTTCCATGTGTACATCACCCTGCCGGTGCACCCGGAGGGCAGCCTGGCAGACGGTGCCGTGGTGAAGCAGCAGTACTGGGTGCAGCAGACCCTGCTGCGTGGTGACGACAGCCTGATCCGGCGCATCTGCCGATCATTGATCGCACGTGACAAGGACATCCGCGAGGCCAGCGTGGAGGAGGCTGACCTGCAGGCCGAGGTGAAGGCCGGGCGCTGGAAGGAATACCTGTCGGTGATGAATCTGCGCAGCTACGGCGTGCTGGCCGAAACGCGCAGAAGCGATCATCTGCCGCCGCACACGATCGGCTCCGAGCATGGCCCCTCCCTGTATGTGGTGACCGAGCAGTGCTATGTACATTCCAAGCTGCTGATCGTTGATGACGCGGTGGCGATCATCGGCAGCGCGAACTGCAATGACCGCAGCCTGCTGGGGACGGGCGATACCGAGATCGCTGCGGTGATCGTTGATGGTGAGGCGAAGCGGATGGATCTGGGCAACGGCGTGCAGGTAATAACCCGAACGTTTGCTCGGGAGCTGCGATTGAAGCTGTGGAGGAAGTTTCTGGGGCAGGAGATTCAAAAGCTGCCGGAGAAGGAGAACAAGCCATACTCTGCAGTGGAAGCGGCGCAGACGTATCTGCCTTGGTTCAACAAGAACGTGCCAACCTTGACGGTGGACAGGCCAGCAAGTGCCGAGACGTGGAGAAGCATCAGAAATCTTGCCGATTCAAATTCCGCCGCTTATGAACGTGTATTCACCAATGTCCCCCGTGACTCGTTCCCTCGCTACGACTCCGTGCTTCATGGATTCCCCGCCGAAGGTCTGAGTGACAAAGGGCACGTCAAACGCATCCTGTACGCGCAGCCGGCGGACCTGCAACCAGAGTTCATGCTGGAGCCAAGCGTTGTAAGCAACTACGTGACCGGTGCCGTGGGTCGGCACGATGTGCGTAAGGCGACGGATTTCCTTCGAGACACGGCATTCGGGGACTACGGTGTTCAGGGGTTCTGGGTGACGATGCCACTTCTGTGGGGGAGCAGCATGGACGACCCTGCTGCCATGATGCCGAACGAGATTATCGCTGCCTTGCCTGTCGAAAGGAGTAGGTCAATCGAATTTGGATATTCGAATGGAGGTATTCCAGGGGAATCCGGAGAACAGGCATGAATGAGCATATATTTTGGAGATGGTTGATGGCGTTGGGTGCCTTTTTCACTGCGCACACTGCGTTGGCAGACTGCAGTTCACCAATCGGGAAGTCGCATACTTCTCAGGGGGGTAGCCTGGTGATCAAGTTCAGACCAAGCCCCAAAGGGGTGCTGAGCGCAAGTCTTAGTCGTGCGAACGAAGTTGCGCCCTATGTGCGGATCAATCTCTATCCTAAACTTGCTGAGCTTCGCAATGAGCCATTCGATTCGAATGGTGGTGCGGTCTACTATTTGGAGAAGAGTGCGCAGGGGCAACGACTATGTCGCGTTGAAGAGTGGAAAAGGCGGGAGTCCAAGTTGATTGACGCACAGGCTCCTGAAAGCCTGCACCCTGCAGTCAGGCATGTGTATCCATATTTCGAGCTTTACAAGACGCAGGAGCTAGACTATGACGGGTCAGGTCAATTGACGTCGATTCATGCAACTGACGCGAAAGGGCATAGGGAGACTACGTTCTGTGCGCTCTATGATGATGAGGGCCGCATAGAGGTGGCCAATCAGAGTTCCGGGATGAGTGTTTCGGATGTTCCTGACTTCACGTGCTCGCAGTTACGTGAAAAGGCCTCGAAGAAGATGACCTGGTACTTCACGTATCGGTCGGATGGCGCGTTGGTTTCAGTTGTTGACAAGGAGGCCACAAGGAAGCGTGGTGAGCAGCCAGAACGTGACGACACGGCAACGGGGGCCGAAACTACGGACGGAGCGTGGATTGCGAGTGGCTACATGTATGTTGATGGGGCGAATGGTCGCAGAGAAGTGGCGATCACCTTTCACGGAAGTGATAGGCAAGGCCTTTTGGGGGTTCGGGACTCCTCCATGACTGTCGTGCAATCCGACGCTACTGCGCTCTTCGCGCAGCGTAGCCGGGACCCTCGGCACAAGCTGCGGTATACCTTCCCCGGCGAGCGCGTTCCAATGGAACTTGCCACGGGATTGTTCGAAGGAGTAACTGACTACACCCGCGTCCGGGAGTACTACCATCGCTCGCATCGACGGATCTTCGAGGTCTTTGGGCCCGGTGCCAAGCAGCCCCACGAACGCCAGTGGCGCACGCTGGATCTGAATCGCCAGGAAAACTACGACGCAAACGGCAGGCTCACGCGGGTGATCCTGTTCGGCCCGGTTCCCGGTAGCGGTGGCTACACCGAGAACCTGCGTGCATACGTAGAGAAGGGTGTGTTGAAGCTCACGCCGCTGACCAGCGGCTACAGCTCCTACCGCGTCTACGACTATGACGCAGCAGGCAACGAGACGCTCTCGTTCGTGTGCTGGCGCCATGAGGTCTCGGCCAACAAGCCGTATGCCCATTTCCCCTGGTGGGAGCCCGATCCCCGTCCCAAACGCAGTCGTGAAGCCGAACTGCAGTACGGCAGGACGCAGCTGGCAGCCCGCTGTGGCACGCCTGATGGCAAGGTAATCGTAGAGGGTATGGGGCCGGCGAAGAAGCTGATGGAGACCCGGTACGGATTCGGGACGACGAAGCTGGGATTCCTGAGCGAGTAGCCCGGTGCGTGCTTCTGAGGCTCAGAGCAGACCTGCTAAGCGAAGGTTGCGGCCAGCAACGAGGCCCGGCGGGCTCGCCCCTGAGACGCACCGCTTTTCCACAATCACTGTGGAACGACGCGCAATCAACCTGTGGATAGGTGACGCAGAGCCTTCTGCACAGAGGGTCTGCGTGGCGTGGTGAGAAAATCACCACGCCTGCTGCGTGGGGGGCAAGCCGTACATGGCTTCCCCCACCCCGGCGATCAGCCTTCCGTCACCACCCGCCCGCGCAGCGAATTGGTCAATGCCTCGGTGATCACCACATCCACGAACTGACCGATCAGGCGTGCCGGTGCCGGGAAGTTCACCGAGCGCATGTTCTCGGTCTTGCCGGTCAGCTCGTTCGGGTTCTTGCGCGACGGGCCTTCCACCAGCACCGTCTGCACGGTGCCGACCATCTTCGCGGAAATGCCGGCGGCGTGCGCGTTGATTCGTTCCTGCAGGCGCGACAGCCGCGCATGCTTCTCGGCATCGCTGAGCGTGTCTTCCAGGTCGGCGGCCGGAGTGCCCGGACGACGCGAATAGATGAAGGAGAAGCTGTGGTCGAAGCCGATGTCCTCGATCAGCTTCATGGTCTTCTCGAAGTCCGCCTCGGTCTCGCCGGGGAAGCCGACGATGAAGTCCGAACTGATCGAGATGTCCGGGCGCACCGCGCGCAGCTTGCGGATCTTCGACTTGAACTCCAGCGCGGTGTAGCCGCGCTTCATCGCCGACAGGACGCGGTCGCTGCCGGCCTGCACCGGCAGATGCAGGAAGTTGGCCAGCTGCGGCACATCGCGGAACGCGTCCACCAGCGAGTCGCTGAACTCCAGCGGGTGCGAGGTGGTGAAGCGGATGCGGCCGACGCCATCGATCTCGGCGATGGTGCGGATCAACAGGCCCAGATCGGCGAATTCGCCATCGCCATACGGGCCACGGTAGGCGTTGACGTTCTGGCCGAGCAGGTTGATCTCGCGTACGCCCTGCGCGGCCAGCTGTGCCACTTCCACCACCACGTCCTCGAATGGACGGCTGACTTCGGTGCCGCGGGTGTAGGGCACCACGCAGAACGAGCAGTACTTCGAGCAGCCTTCCATGATCGACACGAACGCCGACGCGCCTTCAGCGCGCGGCTCCGGCAGGCGGTCGAACTTCTCGATTTCCGGAAAGCTGATGTCCACCTGCGGTCGCTTCTGCTCGCGACGCGCACGGATCAGCTCCGGCAACCGGTGCAGGGTCTGCGGGCCGAACACCAGGTCCACGAACGGCGCGCGCTTGATGATGGCCTCGCCCTCCTGCGAAGCGACGCAGCCACCGACGCCGATGATGACCTCGCGGCCCTGGTTCTTCAGCCCCTTCCAGACGCCGAGCTGGCTGAACACCTTCTCCTGCGCCTTCTCGCGGATGGAACAGGTGTTGACCAGGATGACGTCGGCATCCTCCGGGGTGTCGGTCAGCACCAGGCCGTCGCTGGCGGCGAGCACGTCGGCCATCTTGGCCGAGTCGTACTCGTTCATCTGGCAACCGTGGGTCTTGATGTACAGCTTGCCCTTGATCTGCTCCGGCGTGCGCGGAGCGGAGGGCAGGGCAACGAGCGGGGTGCCGCCCGGCGTGGCGGGCGGAAAGACGTCTGGCGTCCCGGTCATGGCGCTTAATCCATTCGGGTGGCGGGAAAGCGGGCAATTCTACCCGCATCCTGCGCCTCCCGCCGCGGTGCACGCTCATGGGGCACGGCCCCTGCCGCGCCCGGTAGCGCCGGGCCGTGCCCCGAGGGCGCCCTTACGCCGCGATCAGCTCCGCGTCGATCTGCCGCGAGCGGTCGAAGGCCGTCAATGCGCCCATCCGGGCGATGTAGTCCGCCGTGGCGGGGGCGGGCTGCACCAGCCCGAAGTCGGTGGTCCATTTCAGGGCATTGCCCCACAGCACGTCGGCGGCGCTCATTTCCTCACCCAGCAGGTAAGGCCCCTGCGCCAGCTGCGCCTCGATCACCTGCAGTACGGTTTCCGCGTCGTTGTAGGGCGACATCGACTGCGGGGGCGGGTCGCGGCGCATCGCGCGGTCGATCATCGCCGGCTCGAAGCAGGCGCCGTAGAAGGCCATCCAGCGCAGGTAGGGGCCGCGCAGCGGCGAGCCGATCGGCGGCGCCAGGCCGGCTTCGGGGTAGAGATCGGCCAGGTACAGGTAGATCGCCACCTGCTCGGTCACCAGCGCGCCCTCATGGATGATCGCCGGCACTTTGCCCATCGGGTTGATGGCCAGGTAGGCCGGGGCCAGGTTGGCGCCGGCTTTCAGGTCCAGCACATGCAGGCGGTAGTCGGCACCCAGGGCTTCAAGCAGGGCCACGGCGCCGCTCGAGCGTGAACGGGCAGCGTGATAGAGGGTGATCTGGCGGGACGTCATGGCAGTGCTCCTTGCAGCAGAGGGGTGAACTGGGGCCCATGCTGGGGCACTATTGCGGACGACTTCTGTCCTCGATCCCTCATGCGCCATACCGCCCATCGCCTGCTCCGCCTGATCGCCCTGCTGCAGGCCCGCCGACAGTGGTCGGGGGCTGAGCTGGCCGAGCGCATGGGGGTGGACCGGCGCAGCATCCGCCGCGACATCGAGCGCCTTCGTGAGCTGGGCTATCCGGTCAGGGCATCGGCCGGGGTAGGGGGCGGCTATCAGTTGGGGGCGGGCGCACCGGTACTGCCGATGCTGCTGGACGAAGAGGAGGCGACGACCCTGGCCATCGCCCTGCGTGCGGCCTCGGCCACGGTGGCCGGCATCGACGAGACCGCGCGCGGTCTGCTGTCCAAGCTCGACCCACTGGTGCCGACCCGCCGCCGCCAGCAGGCCGGCGAGGTGCACGCCGCCACCGCGACGCTGTCGGATCTGCCTTCCACCGACGCACGTCTGCTGGGGCGCCTGGCCCAGCATTGCCGCCAGGCAACCCGGCTGGCCTTCGAGTACCGCAGCGCGCAGGACGCGGTGACCCAGCGCGAGGTCGAGGCCCAGCATCTGGTCAACTACGGACGTCGCTGGTACCTGCTGGCCTGGGATCTGGGCCGCCAGGACTGGCGCACGTTGCGGGTGGACCGGATGGGCGCGGTGCGCGCACTGGCCGAGCCCGGCCTGCATCGGCGCACGCCCGCACCGCCCGATGTGATGGTGCGGCAGGCGGTCAGCCAGGCGCCGTTCGCGCTGCAGGCGGTGCTGCGCCTGGCCGGCAGCCACACCGAGCTGGAAGGTCGCATTCCCCCCTGGTGTGGCGTGCTCGAAGCCGATGGTGCCGATCACTGCCTGCTGCGCATGGGCGCGGAAAGCCGCGGCATGATGCTGGCGCAGATTCTCA